>JBOHXA010000264.1:0-2621 GCA_050737335.1 Limisphaerales bacterium
ATATCGCCCGGCGCCGTGCTGTCAACCAGGTACTCGGCGCGGGCGTTAAAGCTGAGCTTGTCCGTCGCCTGAAACGTCGCGTAGCCGGCAACATCCCACAGGTCGTCGCCGTTCTTTCCCGTGGCGCCGGCTTCAGTGAGGTAATCGAACGAGCCGCCGATTTTCACCTGTGTTATAGGCGTGGGCGCGGTCAAGCCGATGTACCAACTGGTCGTGCCGCCGGTTTGGCCACCGGCGGGAGCGTAATCGCCATGCTCAATTCCTCCGGTCAACGTGGCGCCTTTCAGAAAGCCAAAGCCGGACGGGGCAGTCAGCGTCAGCAGCCCCACATAGGCCTTTTCGGACTCATAACTCGAACCTCCGGCAAATGCGGGGGCGATTGTTCCGAGACCGCCGACGGTATTGGCCACACCGGCTTCGACCGAGATTTCGTCGTTGACCTTATAGGTCCCGGTGATGCCGGCCAGGGTGGTGGGTTCAATGCTCCAGGCGTACGAATGAGTGTAGTTCGGGTTCAAAGGCATGCTGCTGGATTCAAATCCGATCAGTTGATCAAAAACGCCAAACTGCCAGTCAATGCCATTGCCAAAGATCGGCGTGTGCAGCCGAATAAAAGCCTGACGCAACGCGGCGCTTGCGCCAGGAGCCAGCAAAACACCCGTCGCGTCCGCGCCATACATCATTTCCACGTGGTAACCGGCCGCCCAGGGGCTGGAGTCCTCCGGCCTGTCCAGCGCGATATCCACAGCATTCAAGCTGAAGCCGTCATCTTTGGCGTAGGCATATGCCGGTAAATTCGGGCCGCCGTTGGGATTCTGATCCGTTCCCGGATCCCATTGCATTGCGGTGTCCACGTAGCCGCTGAGGGTGGTTTGCGAGAGCGCCGTTTGCACCGGGTTCATTTGTTCATCCGCCTGGGCGACAGAAACCGTGCTCACCAGTCCCGCCGCCACCAAAGCCGTTGTTCGTAGATCAATTGTTATCTGCTTTTTCGCGTTTCGCTTTTTCATTTGAATTCAATTATTTTATTTTCCGCCAGGTTTGCGCTGTCCATGATTTTAAGACCCAGGCCGCCGCGCAAACGACAGCCCAAGTCCATCTGGCATCACCGGAGGAACCAATAAGGCCATTAACCAGTCGCTAACCATGAATTGTGCCAGCCACGCCCATCTCCATCGGTCTTTAATAATTAAAGTTCTGTTTCCCTGGGCGTCGAACTGCGGAAACCTTTGCGAATACAGTATTTAAGAGCCATGCCGCGCGAAGAAAAATTCCCGGCGGAGGATCGTCGCGCTTGCGTGCCGGGACGGAAATCGGTTGTGAAACGGGTGGCGATTATTTGCCACGGTGAATGATTTGAAACCACGGCGACATGCGGGAGGGATTTTACGGAGTTGGCGGGTTGCCGCCGGGAATCCTGGAAGAATTCAAATCATCAGGCCAGGGTTGCCGAATCCGTGAGGCTACCCTGGATAATGCCCGCCAAAAATCGTCAACCCTGACGGGGTTGAACCATTCGCACGGATTCCTTGAGAATTAAAAATTAATAAAAATGTGCGTGGGATTGATACAACCCATTCAGGGGTTGGAATTTTGATTGCGATTTTCCCAGGGTAGGCCGCTGCGCGTCCAACACCGTTGCTGGGTTGAAAGATTCAATGCCGTTGGCATTGGGAGGCGTGCCAGGGTGCCACATCCGTGCTAAAATTCCCAAGAGGAACCGCGTTGAAGCCACGTTTATTTGGGCGCACTTACGCGACGCTGCCACATTTACACGCGTGGAGACTGAACAGAAAAAACCCCTTCCGATTTTCATCGGAAGGGGCGCGAATTGTGAATTGGTTAGAACTGATAAATGACGTTCAGCGCGAGCAGAAAGTCATTGGACCGGTCTGTGTCGCCGATGTTGTTGTAGCCGAAGGCTTCACCGTGCTCGACGTGGTCCCAGCGGAACTCGCCGCGGGTAATCACGTTCGCGAACAGATTATACTGAACGGTGGCCGTGACTTCCTCGGCGTTATTATTGTCGTAAAGGCCGATGGGAGCATCATCTCCCGCAGTCCGGTTATCATAGAATTCGGCGCGGAGATTGAGGCTCAACTTGTCCGAGGCCTGGAACGTCGCATAGCCGGCGATGTCCCACAGGTCCGCGCCGGTTGATGGAACTCCAGCACCGATATTATCTTCAAAGAGATAATCGAATGAACCGCCGACCTTCAACTGGGTGACCGGCGTCGGCAAGGTCACACCGGCGTATAAGCTGGTCGTGGGACCCTGGGGATAGTCAGCACCGTCGGAAAAGGTGTTCAGGTTATGAATAACGCCGCCGCTCAACGTGGCTCCTTTGAGGAAGCCCATGCTGTCCGGCGCGGTCAACGATACTGAACCAAAGTAGCACTTCTCGGATTCAAACGAGTTGCCGGGCACGAATTCGTTATACACCGCATAGTTATACTGTGAATCGTAGTACCCGTATTCGTCATTGGCAATGCCGCCGGAGATCGAAAGCATGTCGCTGACCTTGTAGGTGCCCATAATGCCAACGAAGGTCTTCGGTTCGATCGTGTAGCTATAGGAGCGGGTATAATTTGGATCCAGCGGATCGCTGCTGGATTCATATC
>JBOHXA010000265.1:0-14090 GCA_050737335.1 Limisphaerales bacterium
GTTGGATCCGGATCCGCTTCGTCTGGCGCGCTGGATCGTCAACGCCTGCGTCACCGCGAAAGGGGTTGCCACGACCAATGACATTGAAAAGCTGGCGAATTTCATCCTGTGGCAATCCGGCGGGCAGTTTCCGGTGCGGGGGATTGTCTATGAGGACATTCTGCCGAAAAACGGCATCAACAAGATTTTTTGCTTCAGGGATGGTGTCACAGTCAAAATCAAAGGGGTGGAGCATCGCGGCGAAAAGCAGCCCACAGCGGCGGAAATTAAACAATCGCTGACGGCGCCCATTGAGGACGTGACATGGGTTGGCCGGTACGCCCGGATTCAAAGCACGACGCGGGAAATGTACAAAGCGGCGGGCGGCCTGGAAAATGTGAAGGGAACAAACTGGTTGGAGGTCAGCCGCAAGTTGTATCAAAAGGCGTGGAACTCGGGGACGAATGAATTGATGATTGACTGGGCGAAGGCCAATTTGTAAAAGGACATTGTCGCCGGACTATTATGAGCCGTAACTCACAGCCACACGGTCAAGCAAAGACGAAGACGCGACGAGACCGTAAGACAGCGAAACTTCAGGACGAAGTGGTGGCGTTGGAGGCGGACCGGAGTTTTTTGGAGCAGTTCGAGGAGTTGGCGGCGGACCAGGGCGGCGAAGCAATGGAGTTTCTGACGAAGGAAATTTACGGTCGGCCAGACCGATTGTCCGTGCTGGCAAATATCCGGGGCCGGAAAGAGGGTCGGTGAACGCGCAGTGAACCGTCAACGGTTTTTGGTGGTGGTCGGCGAGAGGTGAATTTAGAGTTTGGCAATGAACTCGGCCAGTTTGCCGACTTGGTCTGCTTTCCTCATAGCTTTTCTGAGCGCCCTCTTGCGCCATTTCTGCTTCGACTTTTTTTGGGGAAGATGGCCCGGGACATTCGTGTTTGGCTTTTTCTTCTGCGGCGTTTTCAGGTCAACAATATTGCAAAAAATATCAAATTGCGAAGGCAAACAGGGTCGCGCTATTGGCTCCGACACGGTTAACCCCAGGTTCCAAAAAGTTCCAAAAGGTTCCAACTGCCGTTATTGAACATGCCCCATGAGCATGTATGCTGTTGACATGATAAAAGCGGAAAAATCGCGCAAAACCAACATGAATAACTCCACTAAACCCGCTCCAGTATCCGCCGTTACCCCTCCCCTCGTCCCGCGCGCCTCCAGCCTCGTCGCCAACGGCATCCCAATCCGCGTCGCTTTGAACCCCTTACCCCTGGCCGCCTGCAAAAAGCATCTCCAGAGACATCCCCAACTCGCTTCCATCCAATCCGCCGTCAAAATCAGGTTCCCTGATACAACAACCGACCTTCCATCCATTCAATCTCCTTCCAATGCTAATCACTGGAACATAGAAAATTCCAAAATTGAGTCGCCTTTTCTAACTGTCTCCTGCATTTTGCACACATTACGAATGTCAAGGCTTGTATTACATCGCAACCAGCTCAAATTCAACGACATCCTTCCGCCTGCCCCTCATGGCTCTATCGAAGGACTGTCCAAAATATTCCCGATTGATGGGGGGACAGTTCTCCAACGCTTTTTCCCTACATACGTTAAAAAAGAAAAATATACAACCACCGGACCGGGCCGGGGCGACGCCCGCGACTCCGCCCACCGCTCGCCGCTCGCCGCGCGCTATTAGAAATAAGTAAATCTAACAACTGGGTCTTCCGCCTTCCCGAAATCAAGCGACAACGACGGCCAGGACAGCCGGGACCATGGCGGGAACGGCGGAAAAAAGAACCTTGCCGAATCGTAGCAGCGGACATGAGTCCGCTCAAATTTCCGGTCTTGGCCCTCAAGCCGCTTCAAACTACTCAGACCGCGCTCACACGAACCCGCTCCGCCCCGGCGGCCAATGGTTTCAACAATTCCAGCGCGTTGCGCGGCGGATCTTTTGACAGGAACGTCACGTGCAGTTTCGCCCGGTCAATCCCATCATCCCTCACAATTGCATTGCGCTTTACAATGCCCTTACGCTCTTTGGCCGACTTGGTCAGCACGGGCGCTTCGAATCCAAAATCTGCCAGGATTTTTATCTCGATTTTGTCAGCCAGGCCGGCCGGCGGTTGGCTCGTTTCGAAAACGACGTTTCCACTTTGAACATACGTTTTGACGCCAATAAAGCCGGGTCCTTCAAAACTCCCGCGAAGCATTCCATCTTAATCGTCTTGTGGCCGCTGACATTGATGCCCCGCGGCATTGTAACGTATTTTGTCATCAATACAAATGCCTACTGAGTCGGTTTCAGAGAGCCGACCGCGCTCAACGTCGCTTGCGCTTCTTTTTTCCCCCTCGGATCGAACACGACCACATGGATACTTCGATAAATTTCGTCGCCGTCGTAACCGCCTTCGGTCATCCAACTCACTTGTCCCGTCGCTTCATCCCAATGGAACGTGGTGGCGCGTAGATGCCCGTGCGTATAATCCCTCGTTTTGCCGTCGTCTTCCACCAACGTGAACGTGGCGTCGCGGCCGGGATAAATCTCCAATTCGAGCGGGCCGCCGGGCATTTGGCTGGTATGCTCGATGACTGCTCCAAGCGGCAGAATGGACCCGGACCGAATATAGACCGGGATTTCATCCAGCGTGGCTGTGGCCTGAATTGTCCGTCCGCCCTCCACCGGTGAATTTGACTCGAAAGGATACCATTTGCCCCCGGGCAAATAAACAGCCCGCGCGTCGCCCGGCTGCAAAAGCGGCGCAGCCAAAAGGGACGAACCCATGAGCCATTCATCCGACAAATTCGCCGTGTTCGGGTCGTCCGGATATTCCATGACGAGCGGGCGCATCAGCGGGACGCCTGTTGCGAATGTCTGGTGCGCCAGGCTGTAGTAATACGGAATCAGCCGATAGCGCAAGTCGAGCGCTTTGCGGATGGCGTTCAACGCGTCACTCCCATACAGCCACGGAAACCTTGGCGTTTCATGAATCTCCGAATGCGAGCGCATGACCGGGAAAAAAACTCCCGCTTCCATCCATCGCGTCAATAGCTCGGGCGACGGGTGACCCACAAAACCGCCGATATCACACGTTTCATATGGCAAGCCGGCGAGCGACCAGTTCAATAATGTGGTCGGCGTGGCGGCCAAAACCGACCACTTGCTTTTGATGTCGCCGGTCCATGCCGCCGCGCCCAAACGTTGTAATCCGGGCGAAAAAGCGCGGTTCAACGTCCATAGGCGCGCGCCCGGACGATATTGCGCCAGGGCTTCCTGTTCGGTCAGGTTCCAATAATAATACATCGTGTACGCCGCTTCACCCTCATCGTTCCACCAGCCATCCACGCCGGCCGCCAACAGCGGTTGTATCCGCGAGATATACCATTTTTCGAAATCCGCGTTGGCAAAGTTCACGTCACGGGATTCAAAGTTTGCGCGCTCATTCAGTCGCGGCAGCATCCAGCCATTTTTTCGTAACATCGCCAATGTTTCGGAATTGCCCATGCGCGGTTTGCGAATTCCTATGAAATGCACGCCTTGCGATTTGTACGCGGCGATCTGCGCCGCCGGATCGGGAAAAAGATTTGTATTGAAACTGAAGTCTTTGAAATTCGGCAACCCGCCCGGCGGCAGGGCATAATCCGGCGTTGGAGTGTACCATTCGAAGTCGTAAATGAACGCATCCACCGGCAGATGGAGTGCCTGGAATTTTGCGAGGGTGTTTTCAATATAGGCCCGATTGGCCCACCCCCACCGGCTTTGAAGGTAACCGAAGGTCCACAGCGGCGGAACGGGCGCATACCCGGTCAGTCGCGCAAAAATTTTCGCCGCATCCTTCAGGGTCGCCGACGGCATGAGATAAAGGTCCGCCGTCCTGCCAGGAAATGTCCAAGTCACCGATTTTCCATCCGTGCCGGCGCGCCAATAGGCTGGACGATTATCGTCCGCCGTCACAGCAAGAACAGAATAGCCGGCGTTCGACCAAAAATAGGGCACCACGGCCACGCCATTGCCAACTTGAGTGGTTACATTGGATTGTTCAAGCGCGTTTGCGCCGTTGCCGCAACCATAGACAAATTCAGGTTTGCCCTGCGTCCAGCCAAGAGAAAGCTCCAGCGATCCATTCCCGGCGAAGCCGGAGAAATCGGAGAGAACATGCCGGGGAATCAAGGTCCTGCCCCGCGCATCCTGCAGCGTCCATTCGGCATCCTTCGGATTCATCAGCAACTCCCCGCCTGGTGTTTGAACTCCAACCATCCCATGCCCTTTCACTTCGCGCCATCCGTGGAATGAGGCATTGGTCGTGTCCGCCAGAAAGGTCGAGGTTGCGACCTCCGGAGCGCCGTCCACCGCAACGCTCAAACGGAAAATGCGGGCGTTGACGGCCCCCAATTCAATCCGGTCTTTCCCAAACTGAATCAATACGCCCTTTTGCTCCAGTTCAACGTTTGCCGGAGCGCCACAGGCTTGCAAAACTGTGGCAACGGCTAACACATGGAAAATCGCTGTCTTCATTGGTTTCATTGTCATTTTGTCGCCAAAATCACTTTCGTCTGCCGCACGCCGTCACCTCGCGCGTTCGCCGGGGTAACAGGCGGACTCACTCCAACTTCAAAATATCCAGTCGCCGTATCGTAGTCTAAAAGTCGGCCGAAACCCGATTCCGTCCTCACCGTCGGAGCGCGCAGCGCATAGCCGTGAAGAACTAACGCATCCTCCCCGCGAGCAAACAAAACGCTTACTGTGAGTTTTCCTTTCTCATCCTTCAGGGACCCGATTCGTTCCCTGCCGTCCGACACAAACTTTCCCTCATCCCCAAGAAAAGCAATTCGACTCTTTCCAAAAGGCGCGACGATGTAATAGGCCGCCCCGTTTGTCGGCAATGACGCCCTCACCGTTTGGCGAGGCTTAAAACGGATGCCATTTCCGCCAAAATAATCATAAACACAAACCGGCCTGTCAAAGCCGAGATCTGCGGGCGTAAAATGCAGCCGTTCATCCGCTCTCTTTGAGCGGTTAAACGCAAACACATAGCCGGTCTTAATCCCTCCGTGATCCGTGTAGGCCGCGGCGACTAATGGGGACGGCTCGCGCCGTGCGTCGGCGATGTAACACTGGTCCAGTGGCACCGCCGGAACGTCCGGCTTGACGATGACGCCGTCGAGCCGAACCGCCTGGAACAGATTATTAGTGTCTTCCGCGCCAATTTTGTCCCCGATCCCCACCGGGCCGCCGGACAAGGTGGATAAAAGCACATCGTTCGTTTCGGCGCTGCGGCACACGTCAGACCATGGCCATATTCCCATCGAGAATGCCAGGCGCGAAACGTAGAGGAAATTGTTATATCGCGGCGGACAAAAACCGTCGTCACTCACGCGAATTGTCGTGAGATTCGGGTATCGGCTGCCTTGAAGAAAATAGCAGGGATAGGGCATGCAATACTGCATCGTGATGCCTCTGGCGATGCACGCGCGAGCCATGTCGTTCAAAAACTCATCGGCCGTGTCAACGGTGCCACTGAAATCCGGCGAATACCTGTAAATTCGATCAAGCCAGTCTTGTTCGTACGTGATGACCCCGCTGGCTACCAAATAATCGCCAATACTGTTCCACCATTTCGGGTCCACCGCCGCGATGCCGGAAATCCTGTATTTTTGATGGTACGGGCTGGCCGGGTCAATCCAACGGTTGTGCGTGACCAATGGCAGGCCGATCGACTGGTGAAATGCCGCCAGGCCGTGAGGAAAAAGCGCCGGATCCGCTTTGTATTCCAACAGGCCGCCGTAACGGTTCCATTCGCCGGCTGGAAACCTGGACGCTTTGGTTTGGCCTGTTCTGCCGTCCGCATCCGTGAAAGATTTTTCATACCACCAACTGTCCAGTTGCAAATAATGGATGGGAATCTGGTATTTCCGATAATGAGCCACCAGCGATTGGAGCGTGCCGGCGTAACCTTTGTCCGGATCGTAGTTGTAATAGTAGTAGGCGAAATTGTCCGTCCAATAGCCGAGATACTTGAGCGCCGTGTCCGCTTCGTTGCCCGGGCGTTGCAGGCCTTGCAACGCCAGCAACGATTTTCCCCATAAATTCCAGGCGCGATTGATGCCGCGCCCGAACACCATGACGGTTTGCTGCGAAAATCCCGCCGGCAGATGGCGAAGCGCCCTGTTCATGCCGCTCGCGATACTCGTTCGGCCGTCTCCGCTCATTGCGGCAACCATGAAATGCGATGCGGGCGAGATCACCATGGCATGATCCGAACCGTCGAACAATAGCCAGGGCGTCGAGCAATCACTCGCCGCAAATCGCGGCGGCGCGAATGTCTTCTCCTGGTAACTGAAAATGTGAAGGCCGGGGGGAACGTGATCAAATGACGGAAACCCGGGCGGAGGCATTGCGGCGGCGGTTTCGCAAGTATCGGAAAACGTCACCACGGGGATTTTATCATAGAGCCGGATTCTTCCGTCCATGGGCATCTTCCCCTCCGCCCATGAAAATGAAATCTCCCGGTATGGGCCCAGGCCATCGTTGCCGCGCGTCGTTTTCAGGTTCCTGAAACGGCGTCCAACGGCCCCGCTGAATGTCCATGCCGGCCTCTTTTCCCGGATGCAATAGGCGCCATTCCTTGCATCCACACGCACGGTCAGCGCACAGTGGCCGGCGTATGAAGCGGATATTTTCACGGCACCGGCGCCCGCGGCCTGGCGCATCGTGAAGACGAACACAGCCAGCGCAATTGGTGCCAAAAAACGTCGCCCGGCTTTTCTTGTGATAATGATCGTATCCATTTAAAGGCAATTCTTGGAAGCAGCATAGTGGAACAGGGGCTGAAAGTTCAAGAAACTGTCATGGCCAATCCATCATTTCATTTGCCCGCGAACGGTCCTCGCATTAAGCTCGAATCATCAGAATATTATGAATGCCGCGGTGGATACGGTAAACTTGACCCGCCACTTCGGACCGTTGCGCGCCGTGGACGGGCTGAACCTGCGGGTTGAAGCCGGGCGGTTTTACGGGTTTTTGGGCCCAAACGGGGCGGGCAAATCCACCACCATTAAAATGCTCACAGGCCTGCTCGGCCCGACCGGCGGTTCCATTCACATTCTGGGCCGGAATCTGGCTGATCCCGCATTGGCGCTGGAAGTGAAGCGGCGTATCGGGGTGGTGCCGGAAAACCTCGCGCTCTTTGACAATCTCACCGCGAGCGAGTACCTCACGTTTATTGGCCGAATGTATCTGTTGCCCGCCGACGTCGTGCGGCGCCGCCGCGATGAATTGCTGGCCATGATGGACCTGCCCGCCGACGGCAAAAAGGTGACGCTCGAATTCTCGCACGGCATGAAGAAAAAACTCTCGCTCGCCGCCGCTCTCATCGCCAATCCCGAATTGCTCTTTCTGGACGAACCGTTCGAGGGGGTGGACGCCGTCGCCTCGCGCGTGCTGCGTGACACGCTTAAGCAATGCGTGAGCCGTGGCGCGACAGTTTTCCTCACCTCGCACGTTTTGGAAATTGTCGAAAAATTATGCACTGACGTGGGCATCATCGCCGACGGCAAGCTCGTGCATCAGGGCACTATGGAAGAACTGCGGCGCGACGGGTCATCCCTGGAAGACAAATTCCTTGCCGTGGTCGGCGAGACGGGCCACGAAAGCCAAAAACTGAGCTGGCTCGAATGAATTGGGAGCAAGTTAAAACGATATTCTGGCTGCGCTGGCGCCTGCTCTGCAACCAGTCACGGCGCGATCGCGGCATGGGAGCGGCCTTTTCCATTCTCTTTGGCGTCATTGCTGGCGCCATCGCCTTGATTGCGGTTGCCGCCGGTTTTCTTGGCGGCCTCTACGGCTTGGCAAAAGCTTCGCCATTTGCCATCTGGCTGACCTGGTTTGTGATGACCGCTGTGTTTCTCTTTTTCTGGCTGATCGGCGTGCTCACCGAGCTTCAGCGCTCTGAATCCATTGACTTGCAAAAATTAATGCATTTGCCGGTTGGCCTGGGCCAAATGTTCGTCATAAATTTTCTCGTTTCTCATTTTACGTTGAGCATCATCATTGCCGTCCCGGCAATGGTCAGCCTTGCCCTTGGCCTCGTCCTTTCGCGGGGAATTGAAATGGCGCTGTTGCTCCCGCTTGCCGCCGCCACTGTCTTTATGGTTTCGGCCTGGACGTATTGTTTCCGGGGATGGATTGCCCATGTCATGACAAATCCCCGCCGCCGCCGCGCCATCATCATGGGCGTCACCTTTTTCCTCATTCTCCTGGCGCAAGGGCCGAACCTGTATTTCCGCCTTCATGCCCGCCAGGACCGAAGGAAGAATGGAGACAACATGCTGCGCGAAGTCTTCGCCGTGCAACCGTACATTCCGCCGCTGTGGCTTCCTGCCGGCGCCCGCGCATTGGCTGAAGGGAACCTTGGCCCGGCCCTGTTGGGAACTCTGGGCTGTTTTGCCATTGGCGCGCTCGGCCTGCGCCGCGCTTATCGCGGCACCGTCCGCTTTTATCACGGCGAAATTGGCGGCCAGGCGGCGGTGAAAATCAAAGGCCCCGTTGAAAAAACGCGCGCCCCGCCGCGACCAAACCGAAAGAAAGACTTTCTTGAACTGCGCCTGCCGTATGTTCCTGAACAGGCCGCCGCCCTGGCGATGGCCACGCTCCGCTCAATGCTACGCGCGCCTGAAGTAAAAATGGCATTGGGCGCCGCATTCATCGTTCCCATCATCGTCGCGGCGGGGATTTTTTCCCGGGGGGCGTTTTTGCCGGACTGGGCCAAACCATTTGTCGCCACTGGTTTAATGGTCTTTTCAACGTTTATGCTAATTCAATTTCTCGCCAACCAGTTCGGATTTGATCGCGATGGGTTTCGGTCGCTGATGCTCTCCTCCGCGGATCGGCGCCTGATATTGCTCGGCAAAAACCTGGCCTCTCTGCCCGTTGCCATCGCGCCGGGGGCCCTGTTGCTCCTGTTGATTTGTGTGCCGGTGCGCCTGCCCCCGTTGATTATCCTGGCCACGTTTCTTCAGCTCATCTCGGCATTTCTCGCTCTCTGCATGGCTGGCAATTTGATTTCAATCCTCTTCCCCCAGCGCATCGCGTCGGGCGCGTTGCGTCCGACCAAGCCAAAAATTCAAATTGTTCTTTTGATGCTGGTCCTCCAAATGTTTTTCATGGCGGCGATGGCTCCGATCTTTTTGCCCGCCTTTTTGGACTGGCTCTGGCGGCGCGGCGGTTTGCCCGCTTTCGTCCCGGTGAACCTCATTTTATCGGCCGCGCTCTGCGCCATCGTGGCGCTGGTTTACTGGCAGACACTCGGCCCGCTGGGGCGGCTGCTGCAAAAACGCGAGACAAAAATCCTCGAACGCGTGACCGCGGAAGTGGAATAACGCGAAACGCCCCTGCCCGGCTTTGTCAAGGGCCACCCTGAAAATTTAACAATTTTTTTTCCTTGAGAAATTTTCCGGTTGAGACGATATATGAGTCAGATTTTGCTCTTTGGACAATTCGTATTTGAAATTTCCCTGCCCTGTTCGTGATTTGCAACAGTCCTTGAACCGTAGTAAAACGAATCCCGGGATGAGTTGCGGCGGTGGCCGACATGCCTTGACTGGAAGCCGAAAGCCGTTGCGCAAATTCCACATGTTGTAAAACATGTTCAAAGGATAAATCGTGGCACACGACGAGGGTGGGGGTTTTTTATTTTCGTGTTCCTATCCAAACGGTCTAGACTTCTTTCATGCCGCGTGACGACTTGTTTTCCGCTTCGGTTGAACCGCAGCCCTCCGCGCCATCCCCGTCCGAAGCCGATATTTTTCGCGGTCGCCCCCTGGCCGCGCGTATGCGCCCGCGTTCCCTCGATGAATTTGCCGGCCAAACCCATATTCTAGCGCCCGGCCACCTCTTGCGCCGCGCCATCGAGGCCGACCGCATCCAGTCCCTCATCTTTTACGGTCCGCCCGGCAGCGGCAAAACCTCGCTCGCTCAAATCATCGCCCTCCACACCAAATCCAAATTCGAGCGCTTGAGCGGCGTCGAATCCAACGTCGCCGACATGCGTCGCGTGCTTTCCACCGCCGCCAACCGCCTCGAAAACACCCGCCAGCCGACCATTCTTTTCGTGGACGAGATCCATCGGTTCAACAAAGCCCAACAAGACGTCTTATTGCCGGACGTCGAAAGTGGCGCTGTCAAACTCATCGGCGCGACCACGCACAATCCGTTTTTCTTCGTCAATTCGCCACTGGTTTCCCGTTCGCAAATTTTTGAACTGCGTCCGCTTACAGAAGAGGATTTGCTCCTGCTCCTGCGCCGGGCGCTCGACGACAAGGATCGCGGACTGGGCCACATGAGTATTTTGGCGGACGACCACGCCCTGGCGCATTTGGCAAAAATTTCGGACGGCGACGCGCGGAAAGCGCTTAACGCGCTGGAAATCGCCGCGCTCACGACGTCGCCGCAGCCGAACGGGAGCATTCACATCACCCTCCCTGTGGCCGAACAAAGCATTCAGAAAAAAGCCGTCGTGTATGACGCCGATGAAGACGCGCATTACGACACGATTTCAGCGTTCATCAAGTCCATGCGCGGAAGCGATCCCGACGCGGCGTTATACTGGCTGGCTAAGATGATCCATGCCGGCGAAGACCCCCGTTTCATCGCGCGCCGCATTGTTATTCACGCCGCGGAAGACGTTGGATTGGCCGACCCGATGGCATTGGTCCTGGCCTCCGCGGCGTTTCAAGCCGCCGAATTTATCGGATGGCCGGAAGCGCGCATTCCCCTGGCGGAGGCGACCATTTACATCGCCACAGCGCCCAAGAGCAACAGCACTGTGGCCGCGATCGGCGCCGCCATGAAGGATGTCGAATCCGGACGCACGCTCGAAGTGCCAAAGCACTTGCGGGACACACACTACAAAGGCGCTCAACGATTAGGTCACGGCCAGGGCTACAAATACGCGCATGATTATGAAGGCCATTTTGTCCCGCAGGATTACCTGGGCGTGGACAAAACCTATTACGAACCCACCGGGCAAGGCTCGGAGAAAAAAATCAAGGAGCGCCTCGAAACATGGCGCGCCCTCAAGGCCGAGGCAATGGCTAAAAGGAAACACGAGCCGGCGTGACATCATAATCCGACCAATATCCGGTGAAAGACCCTCTCCAACAGGCGAAAAAAAATGAATGGCGCGTGAAAATCCGCGCAATTGTCAAAAGCCTGTCGCTGGAGAAACGCCAATCGGACTCCGAAAAACTTCGCGCGGCCATGAGCGCGGACCCGCTGTTCCAAGCGGCGCGCTCGATTCTCTTTTTCGCTTCAATACCCGAAGAACCCGATCTTTGGCCGCTCATCAGCCATGCCCTGATAGAAAAAAAAATGGTCGCCCTTCCCTGTTTCGACGCGGACAACCAGTCTTATCGGCCCCGCCGCGTCTCGGATTTGCACGTGGAAATTTTGTCCGGCAAATTCGGCATCCGCGAGCCGCTTGAAACATGCGTTGCCATCCCGGTCAACGACTTGGATTTGGTTCTGGTTCCGGGCGTGGCTTTCGGAATGGATGGTCATCGGCTCGGCCGGGGAAAGGGATACTACGACCGCCTCTTGCAACAATTCACGGGAAAAAAAATGGGCATAGCCTTTGACGAACAAATCGTGGAAATCGTGCCCTCCGCGCCTAACGACGTGAAAATGGATGTGATTTTGACCCCGACCCGATGCTTGAAATTCAATCAGTAACCCGGTTAATTCGGGTGCTGCTGGTCTTCCATCGGCATGTTATTTTCGTAACCTTCCGGAGAATTCCACGGCCGGACGGAGTCATTGTCCGGAGAAGCGCAGCCGGCGGCGCCCAATACGATTGCGCCGAGCGCGGCCAGCAAAAGTAAATAAACCGCCGAAGTTTTCATTTCAGGACGCCGGATGGGCCGGAATCACCTCGTCGCCTTCGATGATATCGCCAAGCTGCCAGCCCGGAACAAGATTGGCGATGCTGCGGTTTTTCTGGACGCTGCTGACGACCACTTTCGCAACCAATCTGCCATCCCGACTCACCAGCATTTCACCGTCTTTGAGGACGCCCTGCTCCTCTCCTATATTCAATACGACGAAATTCCATTTGGGGTCCACCGCCATTACCGTGCCTTTCAGGGTTGCGGGCAACGTGACGACGTAGCCCGGCTTGAGCAGCTCGTTCAATTGGCTCTTCAAGCTGGCAGCCGTCCGCGCCAACACCGCTTTTTCGTCGTTCGCCACGGCGAGGGCATTCTGTGTGTCCGTCAAATTTTTATTCAGAGCCAAAATTTCGGGTGGACTCAAACCGGTGGCCTTGTAAGCAGCCAATTGGTTTTGCGTATCGTTAAGCTGCTTTGTCGTCTTCTCCAGTTTGCCGTTTAAATCCGCTATCTGTGTAGTTGCTGCGTCTAATTTATGCGACAACTGGTCATTGGCGGCCTGCACCTCCGCCAATTGCGTTTTGGTTTGGTCCAGTGTCGCCTGCGTGACTTTCAGCTTGTTCTGCGTGCTAATGAGCTGACTATGGAACTGGTTCTTTTGCTGGCGTTGGCTGTCCCGGTCTGCCTGCAATTGCAGAATTTTCGGACGAACAACGCCAATATTCACGCCTACCGCGGCAATCGCGGCGACGATGGCTACAGCTAAGATGATTCGTCTCAACATGTCCTGTTGCGTTGTAGTTCTTCAAAATAAGCGGTGCCCACGCTCTTTGTCAATGGCCTTTTATTAATTTTTTAGAATCCGGGTTTCAACGTTTCAACGATGATTTCCTGTGTGTAAACTGCTCCCATGGAACTAAACCACGGCGCTCACCTGGCCTATTGCTCCAATATCCATCATGGCCAAAATTGGCCCGAAACGTTCGATTCCCTTCAAAAATATACCCTCGCCGTCCGCAGCCGGATTTGCCCGGGCCGGCGTTTTGCCATCGGATTGCGCTTGAGCTGCCGCGCCGCCTCGGAATTGGCCGATGCCCGAACTCTCGCCCAGTTCCAACGCTGGCTGGAAAGGAACGACTGTTACGTCTTCACCATCAACGGCTTTCCCTACGGTAGATTTCACGGCGCGCCGGTTAAAGAAAAAGTTTATCTGCCCGATTGGACAACGCCCGAGCGCCTGGACTATACCAACTTGCTCTTTGATCTTCTGGCGCGACTCGTGCCCGGCGGCGTCACGGGCAGCGTGAGCACTCTTCCCGGCGGATTCAAGCAATTCACAAAAACCGCGCCGCAAAGAAAGGCCATCCGCAAAAATCTTTGGCGTTGCATCGGGCATATTTCACGGCTCTGCGAAAAAACTCGCAAGCCGTTGCTCCTGGGACTCGAACCCGAACCGCTTTGCCTTCTGGAAAATTCCGCCGAGACGATTTCTTTTATGGAACAAATGCGCGCCGAATGCAAAAACGACGCGCGTCTGGGGCAGTATCTCGGCGTCAATTACGATTGCTGCCATTTTGCCGTGGAATTTGAAGAACCCCAAAATGTCCTCCCCGCCTTCGAGCGCAATGGCATTCGAATCACCAAAATTCATTTAAGTTCGGCGCTCAAAACGACCGCAAGCCCCGAAGCATTCGCGGCCCTGAAAAAATTCTCGGACGACGTGTATCTGCATCAGGTCGTGGCGCGCGGGCCGGACGGACAACTGACATTTTTCCGCGACCTTCCTGACGCTCTGAAACAACGGTCAAAACCTTCCCGCCTGGAGAAACAAAATTCAGCGCGTCTCGAATGGCGGATTCATTTTCACGTACCCCTCCACGCTCGTACTGTTCCTCCGTTCCAAAATACCGCCGATCATCTCCGCGGCGTTCTCGATTGGCTCGAACAAAATCCAAAAGCCTGTTCCCACCTGGAAATGGAGACATACACATGGGAAGTCTTGCCGCCTCAATTGAAATCCCGCACCGTCGTCGAACAGCTTGCCGCGGAATATGTCTGGGCTCTAGCGCAATTAGCCAAACGCGGCCTGGCGCCGACGCTATCTTAGATCGGGCAGCCCGCTACTGCAATTGAGAGGACCGGGCCCGTGATTGTCCCAGCTTCGACCATCCCGGCTGTCATATGAATAAGTGTAGCGGGGGTCCGGACACTGTCCCCCATAGTCC
>JBOHXA010000266.1:0-6666 GCA_050737335.1 Limisphaerales bacterium
TATCTTTACTTTGTAAAGTTCACGGATTTGAACGGAAAATTTTCTCCTTCCGATGCCTTTATATTTTGTGAAGAGAACGGCTGCTCGATTAATGACGGTTGGTTGGAAACGAGTTGCGATTCCGCTATTTATCCGGACGTCCCAGGCTCTTATCATGGAAAGCTGGCCGGCTTTTCATTTGCCGACGGCCACGCCGAAGTTCACCGGTGGTTGAGACCCGCCCTCCCCGGCTTTATGACACAATATTATTATGCGGGGGCATCGAAACATAATATTTACCCTACCGCCGCCAAGTTCGACCAGGATTGGAACTGGTTGGTTCAGCACACTTCAGTGCCAGGCGTGCCAGGCACACAATAGGAGCTTTTCCCAAAAAAATATGATTATCGAAGTTTGCCGCCGTCCGACGTATATTCCTCCCAGCCGAAGGCCTGAACGATCGTAGCCTCGGAAAAAACAGGCGAAGAATCTTCTCGCCCTGAAAGTACAATCCAAAATCATCATTCGCCGGTCATTTTGGCGTTCCCTTGCAGCGCGTCTATTATCACCATCGTAATCCAGGGGCAATTGCCATCAACTGCTATGGCCCTTGCGCCTTCAGCGCCTCCAATTGGATTTGTGGAATACCGATGACAAACATCGAGGTACCCTTTTCTCTCTTTCCGAAAAGCGATTGTATCGGCAACTGGATGTCCCAAAATCCATATTTTGTAGTTTTTCTTGAGGGTCTTGGGAGGACATGGATAAGTGGTATTAATTATAGAAGCAGTTACAATTAGACTTGATGATACTTTGACTTTTTTTAACTTTTATTGTTGCGGTCAAGGTCGGCAATTGATAACCTGATGCTGTTGGGGCGAGTGCCAGTTCTGAAGAGACAGGATCAAATTATAACGAAACCGCCTGAAAAGCGACATATTTGTTTTAAAAACAAAGAAACTAAACAACTGATATGAAAAAGAAAAAAGCTTCCTCAAGGAAATTAACACCCGTTCCAGCGGCTGCCGCCGTCCTGGCGCTGGCGGCATCGGCTGCGCACGCCCAATCCACCCCCGTGTTTAACTACCAGTTCCCCGCGTCCTGGAATGGAACAACCTCGGCGGTTGCGGACCAGAGTTCGGCGGGCAACAACGGTACCTATCGCTACGGCCTGACGTTGGCAGCGGCCCCCCCGACAGATTCGGGGAACTCAATCAGCGATTCTGCGTCTGCATCAGCGACAGATCCTAACGGTGGTTTCTATACCGATGGGACATCGTTGCTGCCTGATGCAACAGTCGCCGCCGATGGCGGTTTCCAATACAATATTGATTTCAACTGGAATGGAACATTTTCCAGCAGTTTCGGCGGCATTCAAAAGCTTCTTGACTACTCGGGCACCGAATCCTTGCAACTTGTGGCCAAAAGCGGAACTGTGGCAACCCTCGAAATGACGTTTAATCCCGGCACCACCAGTAGTGGGGCGACAGAAATTGCGGCCTTGACGACCATCCTGCCAAACACGTGGTATGATGTCACATTCGACTTCAACACCGAGGGCAACTCAGTTGTCGCCGGAGATCTAACCGGCGTTGGGGCGCTATATGTTGACGGCACCCTCGTCAGCTCGGGGGGCGCGATCAAGGGCGTTTATGGCGACAGCTTGGCACGCCCCATCGGTATCGGCCAGTTTGGGTATGCCGGTACTGACTTGATTGGTTTCAACGGGGATATCTACAATCCATCCGTCAACCTTGGGTCTTTTGTTGTGCCTGAACCATCTTCTCTGGCCTTGAGCCTGCTGGGCGGCATTGGAGTGTTGGGCATGAGCTGGAATGGCTCCCGCCGCAAGAGGTGGAGTTCCGGTAAGGCCAAGAGCTGATGACAGTTTGTTTTTTGAAACGGGGAAGAGCCGCCAGCAATGGCGGCTCTTTTCCTTTTGCAGCGGATCGCTTTCTGTGAGGCCGAAGATGCCGCCACAGATATGGGTTGCGCATTTTGTTGGCCTTATCACCGCAAAGATGCCGCGCCTGCGGTGCTCGACGCTTTTCTTTTAGTGCTGCCGGTTAACTGGCTCCGCCAGCGCCAGGCTAGGGGCGGAATCTCTGTGGTTAATTAACGCCAATAGAATCCGCAAAAGCCCCATCAGGGGCGACATCGTCGGGATTTACATTCACAAAAACTGGGATGTTCCTTTTGCCTGGGGCGCATGAATATCTATTAGACTTTTGTCTTTTCATCCATAAAATTAAAGTCCTTTTCGAACATGACCCGGCCACGCGTAAATCAACCAAAACCAAACGCGGAGATACAACGACTTTGCCGGGAAGTCGAAGAAGCCTGGAAACGGATGGACTATCCGCGCGGCATCAACCTGTTGGAGCAGGCCATCCGCATCGAACCCTCCAACCCGAGCCTCCACTTCAACCTCGCCCGCGCCTATGGGAAGCGTTACAATTTTTCCGCCGTCGAAGCCTGCATCGAGAAAGCCTTGCAGGTTTCGCAAGGCCGCCTTCAAACGCTCGAGGAAGCGGCGCGGATTTGTTTAACATTCAAAAGAGACGATCTGTTGATTCGTTACCTCGAGCGCGCCTGCCAGAAAAAGGGCGTCGGGATTGGCACGCTGACCTCGCTGGCGGATATCTACGTTTTTGACGATCGGATTGATGAGGCGGCTGAAGTGGTCGGGCGCGCGGCGCATATTAATCGAAAAGACCCGCGCGTGTTCCTGAGAGAAGCAGTGCTCAAGCAAAAGCGCGGCCATATCAGCGAAGCGGAAACGATGTATCGCGATCTCATCTCGAACTCCGCGGTTGAAGCCGTGCTTCGCATCCGCGCGGCTTATGATCTGGCGGGCATTCTGGATCGCGCGGGCCAATACGACGAGGCCATGACCGCTTTGTTGGAAGCAAAGGCCGTTCAACGGCCTTACGCAATGCCATTGGCGGCTCCGCTCCAACAGATGCAAAATCTACACAAGGAAATACCGCAAACTCTCACGGCCACAGTCGTGGACCGCTGGCGGACTGATGCCGCCAAACTCCAGCCGCCCCGCCGCCTCGCCTTCCTCACCGGCCATCCCCGCTCCGGCACGACCCTCCTCGAGCAGGTGCTCGATGCACACAGCGGCGTCATCAGCGTCGAGGAAATGCCTCTGATACACGACGAAGTCTATCAGGGCGCCATACGCGATTTTCCGCCGGGAACCGGCCTTCTGCAGGTCCTCGACTCGGTCCCGCCCACCCTGCTCTCTCTTTTGCGTGAAAACTATTTCCGCCTCGCTGAACTGTACCTGGGCCGGCCCATCGGCGACCGCCTGCTGGTGGATAAGAATCCCGGGATAAATTTTATGGTCCCCGTTCTGCTGCGGTTTTTTCCGGAGACTAAATTCCTGATTGCCTTGCGCGATCCGCGCGACGTGGTGATCAGTTGCTTTATGCAAGGCCTGTCGCTCACACCGGCCAGTTCCGCTTACATGAGCCTCAATGGGACGGTGAATCAGTATGCCAATATCATGGACTTCTGGATCGAAATGCTTCCGCGCCTGGGAAACCAATGGATTTATGTCCGCTACGAGCAGATGGTCGCCGACCTTCCGACAGTGGCCAAATCCACGCTCGAATTTCTCGGACTGCCATTCGAGGATGGCGTTCTGAAATTCTTTGAGCATGCGCGCGCGAAGCGCGTGATTTCACCCTCCCGGTGGGACGTGAAAAAGCCGCTTTACCGCACGGCTATCGGCCGCTGGAAAAATTACGAGAAATACCTGGAGCCATATATGCCGGGGCTGGAGCGTTTCCTGAAGGAGTTCGGGTATGAATGACGCTCGGGAACCTTTGCCGCCCAGGGGCGGCCCAGGCATGCCATCTTCACATGATTGATGGACCTTTCCGTTTTGACTCTTGAAAATGCCGCACCTTTTATCGCATGAGCCGGCCACATCCAAATCAGTCAAAACCAAACGAGGAGATACAACGACTTTGCCGGGAAGCCCAGGAATCATGGAAACGGCAGGATTATCAGCGCGGCATCGTCCTGATGGAGCAGGCAATCCGCAGGCAACCTTCCAACCCGGGCCTCCACTTCAACCTCGCGCTCGCGCATGGGCGGCGTTACGATTTTCCCGCCGCCGAACGCTGCCTTGAAAAGGCCTTGCGGGTTTCCAACGGCCGCGTTCAAATACTCGAAGAGGCGGCGCGGATTTGTTCGAGTTTCACAAATCTCGATTTCATGCTGCGCTACCTCGAGCGCGCCAGCCGGAAAAAGGGCGTCTCGATCAACGCGCTCACCTCGCTGGCGGATATCTACATTGTTGACGATCGTCTTGACGAGGCGGCTGAAGTGGTCGAACGCGCGGCGCAATTGGATCGAAAAGACCCGCGCGTGTTGGTGAGAGAAGCGGTGCTCAAGCGACAGCGCGGGCAAATCAAGGAGGCGGAATCCCGGTTCCGGGACCTGATGATGAATTCCGCCGCTGACACCCGGGTTCGCGTCCGCGCGGCGTATGCCCTGGCTGACCTTCTGGATGGCGCGGGCCAATATGACGAGGCCATGACCGCTTTGTTGGAGGCGAAGGCGATTCAACGCCCCGAGGCAGCGCCGTTGTCAGACCAGCTCCAACAGATGCAAAATCTCCTCAAGGGAATACCGCAAACCATCACGGCCACAGTGCTGGACCGCTGGCGGACCGATGCCGCCAGGCTCGATCCGCCCCGCCGCCTCGCCTTGCTCACCGGCCATCCCCGCTCCGGCACCACCCTCCTCGAGCAGGTGCTCGATGCGCACAGCGACGTGGCTGGCCTTGAAGAGACGGACCTGATATACGACGAGATATACCAGCCGCTCACGCGGGATTTTCCACCCGGAACCGGATTTTTTCAGATGCTCGATTCGTCTCCGCCGAGCGTCCTCTCCCGCCTTCGTGAAAACTATTTCCACTGCGCGGAAATGCTCCTCGGCCGGCCCCTCGGGGGCCGCCTGCTGGTGGATAAAAATCCCGGGGTGAATTTTCTGATCGCGGTTCTGCTGAGGTTTTTTCCGGAGACTAAAATTCTGATTGCGTTGCGCGACCCGCGGGACGTGGTGATCAGTTGCTTTATGCAATCCCTGAGGCGCACGCCGGCCAATTTCGCCTACGTGACCCTGGAAGGGACGGTTCACCAGTACGCCAGCGTGATGGGCTTTTGGCTGGAGATGCTCCCTCGCATGGAAAACAAATGGGTGTATGTCCGTTACGAGCAGATGGTAAGCGACCTCCCGGCCGTGGCACGGTCCGTGTTGCAGTTCCTCGGGCTGGAGTTTGAGGACAGCGTCCTCAAATTTTTTGAGCGTGCCCGCGCGAAACGCATCATTTCAGTGTCCCGCCCGGATGTGCGAAAGCCAGTGTACCGCACCGCCGTTGGCCGCTGGAAAAATTACGGGAAATACCTGGAGCCATATATGCCGGCGCTGGACCGTTTCCTGAAGGAGTTTAAGTACGCCTCGTAATATTTTCGTTCCTGAAATAAATGCTTTCGCCAGGTTTCCTCCATGCAGGCGCAATTAAAAACAGATCAAAGCGGCCAGCCATTTCGCGATGCCTCCTCCGCCAACCAATAGTCTAAATACACAGAAATGAACCAGCGACGCCATCAACCGCATCAGAAACCGGCTGAAATCATGGTCCAGTGGCAAAGCCGGCAGTTGACCGTTTCGGAAGCGAGCGCTTTGGCGGCGCGCGAGCAACAGGCCGGAAATTTGCGGGCCGCCCTGGAAATTTACGACCTCATTCTGGCCGGGGTTCCTGATTTTGCCGGGGCCTATGTCAAGCGGGGAGACATCCTTCAGATGATGGGGCGCTGCCAGGAGGCGCTGGCAAGTTACGATAAAGCCATCGCGCTGAAGCCGGATGACGCCATCAGTCATTTAAATCGCGGGGTGACGTTGAAACAAATGAACCGTTTTGAGGAGGCGTTGATCAGTTGCGATAAAGCCGTCGCGCTTAATCCCAATCATGCCCAGGCCTATCATAATCGGGGATGGCTCCTCCAAACCATAAAACGGTACGATGAAGCGATGGCCAGCTATGAACGGGCCATCGCCCTCAAACCTGATTTCGCCCTGGCCTATAATAACCAGGGCGTTGTCTTGATGCACAAGGGCAGTATGCCGGAAGCGGAAAGGATGTTTCGCAAGGCCCTGCAACTCAAACCGGATCTTGCCGATGCCCTGTTCAACCTGGCCAGAATGCATCGGTTCCAAAAAACGTCCGAGCCTGACGTGCTGCCAATTCGCGCCTTGGTGGAAAGGCCCGGCCTGTCGCCGGAAACAAAAGAACACCTGTATTTCGCCCTCGGAAAAATTTACGATGACTGTGGCCTTTACGATGAGGCGTTTGGATTTTATCAGCGGGCAAACGACATCCGTAAAGCAACGGTTTCCTATGACGCCGCCCTTCTGGCCAGGATGACCGATGCCCTCATGGAAGTTTTTAATCGGGACTTTCTGGCGCGGCGGTTGCCGTTCGCCTCGGAAAGCCAGGTGCCTCTGTTCATCGTAGGCATGCCGCGCTCGGGCACTACCCTCCTGGCGAGCGTTCTGTCAAACCACCCTGCCATCGCCACGGCGGGGGAATTGCCTGACCTCATGCATGCCGCCACGAGCCTGGGAAAATTCATCAAACAACAAATCCACTACCCTTACGCGGCC
>JBOHXA010000267.1:0-35302 GCA_050737335.1 Limisphaerales bacterium
GACGCACGCCCGATTCAAATTCCGTTTGCAGAACTTAAAAAAGAGACGCCTGCAATATTGAGTGTTATCATGGAAAAAAGCCCATTCGGCATTGCTTCGCATTGTTCGCCCAAAAAATGCTCGCGAACGCCTGACATTAAAGTAAGCCTCGGCGAAAAAAGCAAGAACGTTGTTGATCCGCCGGGCGGCGCGCAAACGCTTGCGATGCGAATCAAAGGTTGAGCAAGCCGGACGCCCGCCCTGCGCGGCGAACCGCGGTTAATTGGAGAGGCAATTTTCGCCGCGAAAGCGAAACCGTCCCTTGCGGATGGATTAATCGCGGCGGTCAGTCACCGTCTAGACCTGACAGTGTGGACAATTGACGAAACGGACCCCAAAGTGATGGGTTGTCGGACAGCGAATCCGTGGAAGTCAGAACATTCGGCCGGTAAACGTCCCATCTGAGATCGCGATCCACACTCATACGCCGACTTCCTCCAGGATCGCGACCGCGATGTTCGGGAAAACCCGATGCGTCTTGAAACGTCGGTGTGGCTCATCTAGATTGGCGCCCCGTGCAAGTCATTCTCGCCACCTGTGGCTCGTGGTACCTGCGCCAGACAGCCAGCGCCTTTCAAGAGCGCAAAGCCCTCGCAGGCTTGTGGATTTCCGACAGAAACAGCGTGGGATTGCCTGGGGACAAATATCATCGCTGCTGGCCGTTCCACCTGGCGATGAAACCGTTCTATCACCTGACGCCCTGGAAACACTGGGTCGAAAAGCCATTTTATACCCTGTTCCCGCTCTGGCGTTGGTGGCTAAGGCATCAGTCGTGGCCAAAATGCGATGTTGTCCAGGCGATCATGGGTTTTGCCAGCGAACCCTTTGAGCGAGCGGAGCAAACCGGCGCCCTGAAAGCGCTCGACGCTCCCAACAGCCATCCCACGACTTATTACGGCTACCCGCAGCGGGAGTGCGACATCTGGTGCCCGGGCGAAAAGACGCCCAATCCACGCTGGTTGTTTGCGCGTATGAATCGCGAGATCGAAAGGGCTGATGTGATCCTGTGTCCCTCTTCCTTCGTGAAGGATTCAATGGTTGCCAACGGCGTGCCCGAAGAAAAATGCTTTGTGAATCCGTTTGGGGTAGATACTTCCGTATTCAAGGCAAGAGAAAGCGCGCCAGCAAAGGCGCGGTTCATCTGCGTTGGGATGGTCTGTCTGCGGAAAGGTCATCAGTACCTGTTTAGGGCCTTTGAACAGGTCAAGCGCGCCCTGCCCGAGGCGGAATTGATCTGCGTCGGAAATTACCGGCCGGATTTCCGGCTGGAACGCCGGCGATGGGAAGGGACCTTCAAACATTTTCCGAATCTGCCGCACACGGAATTGGCGCAATTGCTTGCCGGATGCACCGCATTCGTTTTGCCATCAGTCGAGGAAGGATTCGCGCGGGTGTTGTCCGAAGCGATGGGGGCCGGGCTGCCGATTGTGGCCAGTTACGAGAGCGGCGCGACAACCCTGATTCGAGATGGTATCGAGGGTTTCATCGTGCCGTCGCGGGACCCGGGCCTGATTGCCAAGGCAATGATCCGCCTGGCGCAGGAGACTTCATTGAACGAACGCATGGGCGCGGCGGCGCGAACAAAAGGCGCGGAGAATAACACCTGGCAAGATTATGGGGACCGGCTGCTGGCGGAGTACCAGCGACGCCTTAAATCGCCGCGCGACTTCTGAGCCGTGACCACGGGGCTGATCGGATTTTTTGCGGATAATGAAAGATTTGGAAAGACTTGAAAGGGAGTATTTGAACCGGCAAACTTTTCCTGGAATGAAATCCCGTTTGGGCAGTTTCCTCTTTTTAATTATCATGAGTTTTTTCAACGCCGTTTCCGCCGGCGCGGCGCCAACGGCGGGCTGGTCAACACTGGGCGCGATGCCGTCGCCAAGTTGGGACGGCAAAACGCTTTTGTATCGCAGCGCGCAGGGAATTGCCGCCATCACGGCCCTTTCAGACGATATTGTCCGCGTGCGGTTCTCGCGGGCACAGCAGTTTGGCAGGGATTATTCGTACGCGGTGGTCAATCGTGATTTTACCGCGCCGACGGTCAAAACGGACATACAAGCGGGTGTAACGACGCTTTCGACGGCAACTTTGAGGGTAATCATCCAACAGTCGCCGCTGCGAATTTCCTTTGCCAACCTGGCGGGCAAAATTTTGGACGCGGATGATCCGTCGCGCGGTATTTCCTTCTCGGGTTCGGAGTTTCGAATTGCGAAGAAACTGAGAGATGATGAGAGCGTTTACGGTTTTGGAGAAAAGACGGGGCGGCTCAATAAGCGCGGCTGGAAATTGGGCGGCTACAATTACGCGATGTGGAATTCGGACACGCCGGGTTACGATTCGAGCACCGACCCTCTTTACGTTGACGTTCCGTTTTTCATGGTGGCGCGCGACGGCGCGGCGCACGGGATTTTTCTGGATAACACGTGGCGCAGTTTCTTCGACATTGGCCGGGAAGAACCGCGTCTGCTGACCTTCGGCGCGGACGGGGGCGACGTGGATTATTATTTCATCAACGGACCGGACCCGAAAACGGTGATCGAGCGTTATACGGCCCTGACCGGACGGATGCCGCTGCCGCCGCTGTGGTCGCTGGGCTACCAACAATGCCGCTGGAGTTATTATCCGGAATCGCGCGTGCGCCTGCTGGCTGACACATTCCGGCAAAAGCAGGTCCCGGCGGACGGCATCTGGCTGGACATCCATTATATGCGGGATTACATCCCGTTTACGTGGAACCATGAACGGTTTCCGCATCCGAAGAAGATGATTTCGGATTTGCGTGCCCAGGGATTTCACGTGGTGACGATTCTCGATGGCCATCCGCCGGCGCTGAAAGGTTATGCGCCGTATGACGAAGGCATGGCGGGAAATTATTTTGTGAAGAATCCCGACGGCTCGGTGTTTGAAGGGCCGGTCTGGCCATCGAATGCGGGAACCCATCCCTTGAGCGTGTTCCCGGATTTCAGCAATCCAGCCGCGCGCCAGTGGTGGGGCGGATTGTACAAAAGCCTGCTTGACGCGGGTGTCGCGGGCATTTGGAACGACATGAATGAGCCGTCTGTCTTTAATACGCTGAACGGCACGATGCCCGACGACGCACTGTTCAATAACCAAGGCCACCCTGCGACGAGCCTGGAAATGCACAACACGTTCGGTCAACTGATGAGCCGGTCAACGTTCGAGGGCTTAAGCCGGTTGCAGCCGGATAAACGTCCGTTTGTGTTGACCCGCTCGACATTTGCGGGCGGCCAGCGCTACGCCGCGCTATGGACCGGTGATTCTTCGACGGATTGGCCGGCGCTGCGGCAATCGGTGAGCATGTTGCTTGGCCTGGGCATTTCGGGTTTTCCGTTTGTGGGCGCGGATATCGGCGGCTTCGGGCAGATGCCCTCGGCGGAACTGTTGACGCGCTGGTTGCAAACGGCTGTGTTTTATCCGTTCATGAGGATGCATACGCCGATTGACACTCCGGACAAGGAGCCATGGTCATTTGGATGGAGGTTTGAGGCGATCAATAAGCGCGCGATCGAGCTGCGATACGAATTGTTGCCATACATTTATAATGTCATGCAACAAGCCAGTGAAACCGGCGTTCCGGCCTTGCGCCCGCTGTTTCTGGATTATCCCGATGACGCTGAGGCAGCCGCCATGGACGATGAGTTTTTGTTCGGCTCCGATTTGCTGGCCGCGCCGGTCTTGTGGCAGGGCGCGCAGAGCCGCAGCGTCTATCTTCCGGCCGGCGATTGGTATGATTATTGGACGGGCCAACATTATTCGGGTCCGGCGCGATTCTCCATTCCAGTCACGCTGGATTCCATTCCGATTTATGTGCGAGGCGGCGGATTTATCTTTCGCCAGCCGGTTGTGCAATACACCGGCCAAATGCGGGGCAACGCGCTACGCGTGCTCATCGCGCCGGCGGCGAATTCCAGCGCGTCACTTTACGAGGATGACGGCGAGAGTCTGAAATACCGGCACGGAGATTTTATGCGGCGGGAATTTCGTCAAAAACGCGATGGGCAATTATTGGTCGTTGAAGTCTCGGCACCGGAAGGTTCGTGGCGGCCGGCGAAGCGCGAGTTAATTTTGGAGACATGGATGGATCGCGCCCCGGCGAGCGTGATTGGGCGGGTTGGAGGCGGAACAGCCGCCGGGGAAGCGTTGCCGCAACTGAGTGTCGAAGATTTGGCGAATGCGCCCAGGGGATGGGCGTTCTCAAATGGGCTGTTGACGATCAAGGGCAATGACAGGTTTGAGGCGGAGAGGTTCGAGGCGAATAGGAAGTGATGAAAAAGAATGAAACTTTGAGACGGGCGCCGGATGTCCCTAATACGGGACAGCAGCGTTCGCCGAAGGAAAACACGCTCACTGGAAAACGCTTGACTCGTGTTATGAAGTGAATATAATACCGGCGCTCATGAAGCCCAGCGTTAAACTGTATTCGCTGCCTGCAACTTTCTTCCTTACGATTTTCTCTGTCAATGCCCAGGTAACGCATTATGTGGACCTCGGTTCAACCAATCCGGTTGCGCCCTACCTCGATTGGAGCACGGCCGCCACGAATATTCAAACCGCCATCATTGCAGCGAATCCGGGCGATCTGGTTCTGGTAAGCAATGGCCTATACAACGCTTCTGGCGCTCGCATCTTCGACCCGAGCAATCAGAATTACCTCATCACCAGCCGGATCATCGTTTCCAACGGCGTGACCGTGTCCAGCCTGAACGGCCCGGCGGCGACCATCATCCAGGGCAACCCGATACTTTCCTGCGCCTGCCTGGTTGGAACGGCCGAATTGAATGGATTCACTCTATCGAATGGAACGGCCTATCCGGGATCGATTGGAACTTTCGGTGGCGGCGCTTATTGCTTCTCCACTAATGCGCTGCTCGTCAATTGCATTATTTGCAGCAATACGGCGAGCGCGGGCGCGGGCGTCTTTTCGGGGACGTTAATCAATTGCCTTGTCTCGAACAATGTGGCCAGCGGCGCCGAATCTCCTTCCGGACAGCGTTACAGCGGCGGCGGCGCTTGCGATAGTGTGATATACAATTGCACCCTTGCGGGAAATACCGCACTGAGCGGGGGCGGCGCCTATAATTGTCTGCTCGCCCACTGCGCCTTGATCGGAAACAACGCCTCCAGCACGGGCACGACGGGCGGCGCGGGCGGCGGAGCATTTGGCGGCGTACTGAATGATTGCACGCTCCGGGGCAACACCGCTGCCAACAACTCGTACACGTCCGGGGGCGGGGCCGCCGTCTCAAATGTGTTGAACAACTGCGTCATCGCCGATAACGGAACGTATCTGGCCGCGCCGCGCGCCGCCATCGGCTGCTACATGACCAATTGCACCATCTGCAGGAACACCAACCGCTCCGACGACGGCAGCACTGTGGTTGCCGGCTGTACCCTGAGAAATTGCATTTTGTATTACAACGGCTATACAACGTATTCCGGCAACGATTTGAAATTCTGCTGCACTCAACTTCCATCCACTTATCCACCCGCGGGAAGCAACGATATCTCAGCGGCGCCTCTGTTTGTGGACACCAATAACGATTTCCATCTGCTGTCCAATTCACCGTGCATTAACTCCGGCAAAAATGCTTACGTTACTGTCACCACTGACATGGACGGCAACCCACGCATCGTCGGCGGCACGGTGGATATTGGCGCGTACGAATATCAAACGCCAAGTTCGGTCATTTCATACAACTACCTCCAGCAATACGGGTTGCGGACAGACGGCTCGGTGGATTACGCGGATTTGGACGGCACGGGCTTCAACGTTTACCAGGATTGGGTTGCCGGGCTCAATCCTACCAATCCGGCCTCCGTCCTGGCCATGCTAACGCCAGTGGCAACGAACGCGCCGGGACTGACGGTCAGTTGGCAAAGTGTCAGCGGCATTCTTTACAATCTGGAGCGCTCCACGAATCTCGCCACGCAGCCGCCGTTTTCCATCATTCGGACGAATATTCCCGGGCAGACCGGCACGACCAGTTACACGGACACGAGCGCGATAAATGATTTCCCTTACTTTTATCGCGTCGGTGTTCCCTGAACATCATATCCTTTTCCTCGATTGTTTTACGGCATAGCAGCCGGCACTCCTTATAGTAGTTGTCCCATGCTCCGATTCGTGGTCGGCGTCGTTTCACAAACGGCCTATTGTTCTGTCTTGCAAACGAGGTTTTTTAAAAGCCAGAATCAAGCCTTCATAATTCGATAGCGGGAGCGCGGATCAAATCAGAGACTCCTCCCTCGTCTCCTACGCCGGTTAAAATTCTCGCGTCGCATGATGGCTTGCCATAGTGTCTTGGTCAATGCATCGGCTTGAAGCGCTCTCGAGGTTTTGGCCGCATTTGGGCGGGATATGTGTCCTGGCCGCTTTGCTGGCTTCCGGGCATGCATTGCTTCACAAACGGGATTCCCGGGCGGCGGCCCTTTGGATTGGCATCGTGTGGCTTGTTCCGGCGCTGGGACCGCTCCTCTATATCACTCTGGGAATTAACCGGATTCGCCGGCACGCAGCGTCTTTAGGCGTTCACAACGCGGTCAGCCGCCCTATTCCGGAGGATTTCGGCGAACCCGAACAGATCGAGGCGCAACATTTGAAAATGTTGTCGCGGGTGGTCAGCCGGGTCGTGGCGCAACCCGTGATGCCCGGGAACATCATTGAACCGTTGGCGAACGGCGACGAGGCGTTTCCGGCGATGCTTTCGGCCATTGATTCTGCCAAAAAGTCAATTTCTCTTTGCACCTACATTTTTGACAACGACAACAGCGGGCGTCAATTTGTGTCAGCGCTTGGGCGGGCGGTCCGGCGCGGCGTCCAGGTTCGCGTGCTGGTGGACGCGGCGGGGGCGCGTTATTCGTGGCCGTCAATCATGCATAACCTGCGGCGCGAAAAAATCCCGTGCGCGCGCTTTCTGCCCTCGTCTATTTTGGCGCCATGGAAAGTCGCGACCATCAATCTGCGGAACCACCGGAAAATCCTCGCCGTTGACGGGCGAATTGGTTTCAGCGGCGGGATCAATATTCGGCAGGGAAATATTTTGGCGGAGAATCCGCGACGGGCCATACAGGATTTGCACTTTCGCATACAGGGGCCGGCGGTGGCGCAGTTGCAGGAAGCGTTCGCAAACGACTGGGCATTTACAACCCGGGAGGTCCTGGATGGCAACGATTGGTTTCCGGAGGCGGAGGAATGCGGCGAGGTTGTCGCGCGCGTCATTACGGACGGGCCGGACGCGGATTTCGAAAAGTTGCGCTGGACCCTTCTGGCTGCGCTGGCTGAGGCGCAGACCGCGGTGCAAATTGTGACGCCTTATTTTTTGCCGGATGCGGCCATCGTGACCGCGCTGAACCTTGCGGCGTTGCGGGGCGTGCGTGTGGATGTTTTGCTGCCTTCGAAAAACAATTTGCCCTTTGTGCATTGGGCTTCGCGGGCGATGTGGTGGCAAGTGCTCGAACGGGGCTGCCACATTTGGCTTGCTCCTCCGCCATTTGATCATTCCAAGCTGATGATTGTGGACCACCATTGGGTTTTAATCGGATCGGCGAATTGGGACGTGCGTAGTTTGCGGCTCAATTTTGAGTTGAATGTGGAATGTTACGGGCGCGATTTTGCGAACCGGATGAGGATGATCATGGATCAAAAGCTCAAGGGGGCGCGCGAAGTCCTGCTGGCCGAAGTGAATAAGCGGCCGGTGGCGAGCAAGTTGCGCGACGCGGCAACGCGATTGTTCGCGCCGTTTTTGTAAGGGCATTGCGCCGCGGCTGCCCGGAGGAATTATCCGCGCGAATTGACCAGAGCCTTCTTACGTCGGCTGCCGCGGTGGGGAGAGTCGAATAATCCATTCCGTTTGACCTTGCGGCTTTGGACTGTTACAAGATAGCCACATGTTTGCCTTCCGCATCCCCTATGAGCGCGAGTAAAAAGCCCAAATTTTCCAGGGTCCTTCTCAAATTGAGCGGAGAATCGCTCGGTGACGCCAATGGCACGGGCATTTCGGCTCCGGCGGTGAGTCATATGGCCAGGCAGGTCCGGGAGGTTCGGGCATTGGGTGTGCAGGTCGTGGTGGTGGTGGGTGGAGGAAATATTTTTCGGGGGCTGACCGGCAGCGAGCATGGCATTGAGCGTGCCACCGGAGATTACATGGGCATGCTGGCGACAGTCATCAACGCGCTGGCGCTTCAGGACGCCTTGGAAAAGCTGGGCTGCCCGACGCGCGTGCAAAGCGCCATCGCAATGGCCCAGGTGGCGGAGCCGTTCATCCGAAGGCGGGCGGTCCGGCACATGGAAAAAAAACGGGTGGTGATTTTCGGCGGCGGCACGGGCAATCCTTACTTTTCCACGGACACGGCGGCGGCGCTGCGCGCCAATGAAATCGGCGCGGAAGTAATACTGAAGGCGACCAAAGTGGATGGGATATACGATTGCGACCCGAAGAAGAACCCGGGCGCCAAACGATTTTCTGAAATTACATATTTGGACGCGCTCCAACGGCAATTGAAGGTGATGGATTCGACGGCGTTTTCATTGTGCATGGACAACAAGATGCCGATCATCGTTTTTGATTTTTCAAAGCCGCATAACTTGAAGCGGGTGGTGTTGGGGGAGAAGGTGGGGACGCTGGTGCGATAAGAGATTCCAAAGGTTTAAAACCATTCAGCGCGGGTGAGGTGGGACAGATTTCCGACGGGAGCGTTAAGCCGCGAATTAATTGAGCGCGCTTACGTGAGGCAGGCACGCAACAAGGGTCCGGAAAGTAGTCACACACGGGTGTCTGGAAATGGACCCCAAAAAATCGTCCCCTCTTAAAAGGACGGTGGGAAACCTGCGCGCCATTTCATGGGCCCGGGGAACCGCCTGCGCCGACTGCTCGCGCGAATGAGGGTCCCGGCCTGCACTCATAGCTTTCACGTCGCGCCGAAGCTAAACAAAGGCGGAATTCAACGCTTTTACCTTTCAACGTTTCATTTGCTGGCTGCTCGAAAATCATCTAGATTGTCCGTCTGACATTTAAAGGAAACGATTATGAGCAAGACTGGAACGCACACTGAAAGAATGGACAAGGGCGACCGCGATTCGGCGGCGGCGAATGCCGAACCGGTGGCAATCATCGAACCGGGTTCGGTGACCGCTGAACAATTGGAAGAATTGAAGGCTCGCGCCGCCAAAGCTGACGAGCATTGGGATCGCCTGCTTCGGACCACGGCCGATTTTGACAATTTCAAAAAGCGCGCCGCGCGGGAGCGAGCCGAAGCGGTCCAATTTGCCAATGCCGAATTGCTTCGAAAACTATTGCCTGTGCTCGACAGTTTTGAGATGGCGCTGGCGGCCGTTGAGTCGGCCAAAGACGAAAAATCCGCGTCGCTGCGAACGGGGATTGGCATGGTGCAATCGCAACTCAAAAGCATCCTTGCCGATGCGGGCCTGGAAGAAATTGACGCGACAGGCAAACTGTTTGATCCGACGCAGCATGAAGCGGTTTCGCAGCAGGACACCGCCGATGTCCCGGACGGCAGCGTCGTACAACAAATGCGCAAAGGTTACAAATTGCGTGAGCGGCTCGTTCGTCCCGCATCCGTAGTCGTAGCCCGACAACCTGCAGCCGCGGCAAAATGAACGTTTCATTTGGGTGGGAGCATTTGAACGCCAGGACGGCGCGCCCGGAGCGCAGGCAGGGCCGCGCGCACGAGCAAGCGGAGGAGACCGGTCGTATCATTTGCCCGGATAACCGCTGCCGGCTTTGCAGGGACGGCTGGGATGGACGGAGCCTGCCAGGAACAGCCTCGACCAAATAATTTTTAAGTGAGATGGCCAAACGCGATTATTACGAAATTTTAGGCATCAACCGGGAAGCGGACAACGACGAAATCAAAAAAGCCTACCGCAAGCTCGCTGTGAAATACCATCCGGACAAGAACCCGGGCGATCATACAGCCGAGGAACGATTTAAAGAATTGGGTGAGGCTTATGAGGCATTGAGCGACCCGCAAAAGCGCGCCGCGTACGATCAATATGGCCATGCGGCATTTGACGCGCGTCAACGGGCTACCCGCGGGTTTGGCGGTCCCGGGGGTTTCCATGATCCCTTTGACATATTCAGGGAGGTCTTCGGCGGCGGCAGCGGTAGCATTTTCGACAGCATCTTTGGCGGCGGCGCTGAGCGCGCGGGCCCGGGCCGCGGAGACGATCTGCGATACGATTTGGAAATCAACCTGGAAGAAGCGGCCATCGGTTGTGAGAAGGAAATTTCCGTCAGCAAAATGGACCGTTGCGATACATGCGGCGGATCGGGGGCCGAAAAGGGGTCGGCGGTCAAGACTTGCCCGACCTGTGGGGGCCGGGGACAAGTGATGATGTCCCGCGGCATTTTCAGCATTGCCCAGACCTGCCCGCACTGCAAAGGCCATGGCCGTGTTTTGGAAAAACCTTGCAAATCCTGCCACGGAGAGGGACGCAAGGAACGTTCTTCAAAAATTAAATTAAGAATTCCCGCCGGCGTGGATTCCGGAACGCGGTTGCGTTCGGCAGGAAATGGCGAAGCCGGTTTTCGCGGCGGGTCTCAAGGCGATTTATACGTCATATTGCACGTCAAGGCCCATGAAATCTTCCAACGCGACGGTGACGATTTGCATTGCGAAGTGCCAGTGAGCTTTGTCCAGGCGGCCCTGGGATCAGAAATTGAAGTGCCGACGCTCGAGGGGAAGGCCATCATCAAAATACCGGCCGGCACACAGCCCGGAGCGGTATTTCGGGTCAAAGGCAAAGGAGTAAGGAACCTGCAAGGTTACGGCCACGGCGACCTCCATGCGCGGATACAAGTTGAGGTCCCCACGCGATTGAGCGCCGAGCAAAAAGCCAAGCTTCAGGAATTTGCCGCTCTTTGCGACGGTCGCGAAACGCCAATCACGCAAAGCTTTTTTGAAAAGGCGAAGAAGTTTTTTGGGTGAAGATTGCCAAGCCGTGGCTGTGCGCCGCGCCATCACGGCGCGTGGGCGCGCGAAACTTCCCCGATACAGCGTCCGACTTCAACGTTGCGCCGTTAGAGGCGGCGTAGCGCGCCGTCACGACCACGACGCGTTCGTTTTTCTTTTTCCTTTTTCCTCTCCCAAATTTCGTTTTTAATTCGATTCTTGCAAGCGCATCGCTTTTATTTGGCCGCGACTGAATGCCGCGGGAACCTGTTGCGGCTTGCCGGCCAGGAGGCGCGCCATGCGTTGCGCGTTTTGCGGCTGCATCCCGGTCAACCGGCCGTGGTGCTCGACGGCGAAGGCGGGCAATTGGATTGTGATGTGCAAAGCGCCGACCGCAATTCGTTGTCTCTGCGTGTGAAGACACGGCACGTCGCGGCGCCGGTCCCCTGCAGCATTACATTGCTGGTGGGCATCCCCAAGGGAAAGATTATCGAAAATATCATCCAAAAATCGGTTGAACTGGGCGCCCGCCAGGTCGTGCCGCTATTGGCGGAACGCGTCGTTACCAGGCTGGACGAGGACAGCGCCCGTGAGAAGCGGCAACACTGGCGACAAACCGCAATCGAAGCGATGAAACAGTCCGGGGCGCCGCGCCTCCCTGAAATTGAAATGCCTGTGACCGTCCGACAGTTTTTGGCGCGAGGGGAACTGTTCGACTTGCAGGTGGTGGGGTCACTGCAAAAACAACGGCGACACCCGCGCGAGGTTTTTGCGGAGTTTATAAAAGCCAATGGGCGCCCGCCACAAAGCGCCGCCGCCTGGGTCGGACCCGAAGGAGATTTTACCGCGGATGAATTGAAAGGAATTGAAGAGTCCGGCGCCCGGCCGGTCACCCTTGGTGGCCTGATTTTGCGAGTGGAAACGGCGGCAATTTATTGTCTATCCATCCTCAGTTACGAATTTAATTCGTCTGCTGGAAATAACACACCGGACTTTCAGAACGAATGAATCCGACCGGACGGCCTTTTTGCTTCATTTTTCTCTTTTGCCTTCTGGCCGCCGCGGATTGCGGCGCGCAGGTGACAAATCTTTGGAAAATCAGGCTTCCCGGCAGATGGAGCGACGCCGCGCCGGCAATTGCGCCGGATGGAACGTTGTTTCAACCGACATTTAATGGAACGCTCATGGCCATCGCGCCGGACGGCGTCATCAAGTGGGAATTCAAAGCCGGACTGGAAATCGAGTCATCGCCCGCGATCGGAAGCGATGGAACCGTTTATTTTGGGTCGCGCGACCGTAAATTCTACGCCATCACTCCAGATGGCGCCCTGGAATGGTCTTTTGAAACCGGCGCCTGGAACGATTCGTCTCCCGCCATTGCCGAAGATGGCGCCATTTACTTTGGATCATGGAACACGATTTTCTACGCGCTCAACCCGAATGGCTCACTAAAATGGAAATTCGCAACGAAGGGTATCATTGATTCTTCGCCGGCAATAGGAGCCGATGGAACCATTTATTTTGGTTCACATGACAAAAAATTCTACGCGTTGACCCCGGATGGAAAATTGAAATGGTCCTTTTCAACGGGCGGCCAAATTACCTCGTCGCCCGCGATCGGCGCAAACGGCGATATTTATTTCACTTCGACTGACGGCAATTGTTACGCTTTGAAGCCGGATGGCTCTGAGCTTTGGCGTCTGCTCACAGGCGGCGCATCGCCCTCTTCGCCGGTTCTCGGCAGTGACGGGACCCTTTACCTGGGGGTCAATCAATTCGGTGTGGCCGTGAGCGCAGACGGCAAGAAATTGTGGCAACAAAACCTGGGAGGCTGGGTGGAGGGCACGCCGGCGGTCACTGACTCGACGGTTTATTTTACTTCCCGCTCGCATTGGATAACGGCGTGGTCCACCCACGGAACCTATCAGTGGATTGACGGCTTCAATGGGTACATTACCGCTTCGCCAACGATCTCAAAGGACGGGGTCGTTTACATCGCCGGTGACACCTACCTCAAAGCCATGGATCCGACAAACGCCGCGCCGCCGGCCAATAGCACGTGGCCCATGTTTCGGGGCAATGCCAGGCATACGGGGCGTGTAGGCAAGCAGTAAACAGGCATCTTGCCCGTTAAGGCTGGCGCAGTTTCTCAAACCATTGGACAGGCTGGCAAGAAGCCTGGTCGCTGGATTTTTTTCGTCAAAAACTCTTTTAAAACGACAGCTTGATTCTTTTCCACGTCCCGAGCGGCAAATAGCAATGTGACCGTGTCTTTTTGAGCTGCCTCCAGCAGCGGCACCCATGCCGCTGGATTCTTCTCCAACTCCGAACAATAACGCCGCCGGAATTCGGGCCATTTGGCCGGCTGATGGTCAAACCACTTCCGCAGCGCCTGACTTGGCGCGGCCTCTTTGAACCAGCCGGAAGCGCGCAACGCTTCCTTCCGGACCCCCCGCGGCCAAAGTCGGTCCACCAAAAACCGCAAACCATCGGCGGGAGCCGGTTCATCATAGACGCGTTTGATTCGAAACTCATGCCCGGCTGCTTTATTTTTCATACCTCATTATAAACCCTAAATCTCATGGCGAAACTGCCAATCAGGCATTATATTGCCGCGCCTATTAAAGGAGGCCGAAATGATGGCTGGCAGCATGCGGCTGGCCGGAGTGAACATTTACAATGTCAAAGGAAACGGAACCGAAAGGTAAGGCTGCGTTCGAGGAGTCCGCAGGGGTGTCATTACTCTCGATTGGCGGCACGTGGCGCTTGACGGATCCGTTTCCAAAACTGGACGAAATTCTGCCCGACCAAACGCATAAAGCTGAAATCCGCGTTGTTCCAAAAGATTTGGTGGAATGGGATAGTTCATTGCCGTTGTTCCTGTTACGGGTCCGCGTCCGGTGCAACCGCCGATCGATCAAGTTGAATCTCGCCGCGCTGCCCGAAACGCTGAAACAGTTGTTCCAGATCATTGCGGAGAGTGAGGAGCGCGCCGCTCATATGAAACGGCAGCCACCGCAGCCGCATCCGTTTAGCTGGTTTGTCCGGCGCTCCATTGCCGAATGGAAAAATTCAGCGGAGTTCGTGGGGCAATGTGTGATTGGAGCGGTGGAATTGCCCACGGCCCCACGGCATTTTCAATGGAAAACATTCTTTTCACAAATGGTGGAAGCCGGCCCCAAAGCCCTGCCTATCATCGGGCTGCTCTGTTTCCTGGTTGGCCTGACATTCGCTTATGAAACGTCCATTCAATTGCGGCGGTTTGGACTCCAATTTTACATGATTGGAGCGACTGGTACTTCCATATTTCGAGAGATTGGCCCGTTGATCGCCGCGATCATCCTGGCTGGCCGCACGGGCGCGGCGTTTGCGGCAAATATCGCCAATATGAAGCTGGGCAATGAGATTGACGCGCTCCAGGTGATTGGAATTTCTCCCATTAGTTTCTTGGTCCTGCCGCGTTTGGCCGCGCTGCTGTTAATGCTGCCGATTATAACACTGTATGCGGATTTCTGCGGGATGCTAGGCCCCTTGACAATTGCGGTTGGCAAGCTGAGTGTTCCTGTTGCCGGTTTCCTCTCTCAATTGCAACACTCGGTTACGCTCACGGATGTTATTGTCGGATTGGTTAAAAGCGTCGTGTTCGCGGTTTTGATCGGTTTGGCCGGGACTTTGCGCGGTCTGCAAAGTGAAAGGAGTTCCGCCGGCCTGGGCCGGGCCGTGACGTCCGCCGTCGTGACCGGCATCGCCGCCGTTCTGATAGCGGACGCGTTATTCTCGCCGATTTTAGAACATCTTGGCTACTAGCTATGAACCAAAAGGAGAAAGAAATTATTTCCGTGCGCGATTTGGAATGCAGATACGGCAGCGAGACGGTCCTGCGAAATGTGACCTTTCGTGTCAGTCATGGAGAGATTTTCTGCATCGCGGGCCGGAGCGGATGCGGCAAGACCACGCTTTTGAAGAACATGGTTGGGTTGGAACATCCATTCCGCGGGCAAATCTGCTATTTCGGACGTGATTTTACCACGGCCAATTTAGCTGAACGCCAGAAGTTAGCCCGGTCCTTTGGCCTGCTGTTCCAAAACAATGCGCTTTGGTCGGACATGTCACTTGCCGAGAACGTCGCGCTGCCTTTACTTCTGCACACCAAACTGCCCGCGGAGATTCGGGCGGAAATTGTCGCGCTCAAACTGGCGCAGGTGGGTCTGTCCGGCCAGGAGGACCATTTCCCGGTGGAATTAAGCGGCGGCATGCAGAAACGCGCCGCCCTGGCGCGCGCGCTTGCATTGGACCCGGCGATTATCTTTTTTGACGAACCTACCGCGGGTCTGGATCCCATTACCGCCGCCCAGATTGATGACCTGATCCTCAAGGTCCGCGAAACATCCGGCGCAACCATTGTGCTCATTTCCCACTCCCTGCCCAGCATCTTTCATATCGCGGATCGCATGATTCTCCTGGGCGCTGAAACGCATGGCATCCTCGCCGAAGGCGCGCCACAAAAGCTCGCGGGCGAAACTGATCATCCTGAAGTGGCTGAATTTCTAAAGTCCCGCTTACAGAGCGAATCCCCATCCAACGGCCCCGGCTGTTGTCCGCTTACCACCCAATGAAAATCCGATTTAATCCTCTGTTGCTGGGCATTTTCGTGATCGGAGGCGTTGCCATCGCCATCGCGGCCCTCCTCGGCCTGGGTACATCTTTATTTCATCCGGCGGGACATTTCGAGTTCTACCTGCCGAACTCCGCCGGGGGATTGGACGAGGGGAGCGGCGTGCGACTGGATGGCGTCCGCGTAGGCCAGATTGACCAGGTTAAAATCTACTACAATCCTGAGACGCGAAAATCGTTCGCAGGCATCGTGTGCGAAATTAATAAAGACCTGCTTATGGACCCTCAGGGACATCTCCTCAGGCTCACAGATCCGAAAAAAATGAAAGAGCTTATCGCCAAGGGCCTCATCGTCCAGGTGCAAACGGCCGGTCTGGTGGGGACCGAATATGTTGAACTGGGTTTCAACTCCTCGGAGAAGCCAATCCGCCTGTCGGGTCTGCCGGCATCGGCCTATCCGGTCATTCCGGCCGTTCCGTCCACTATGGCTGAATTGAAGGGCAATGTTTCGGGAGTTTTAACGAGCCTCAAACAAATTGATTTCCGCGGCCTCGCCGAGCAGGTCAACGCGGTGCTCGTTGCCACCCGCGGGCAGATTGCCGAACTGCAAATGAACCGGCTCACGGACCATATTTCAACCGCCGCCCAGTCCGTTGGGGATTTCATGAAGTCAGCCGATTTGCGGGGGGCCGTGGCGCGGCTGCGCGATTCCGCGGCTACGTTGCAAAACCTATTGACCAACGTAAATGCGCAAGTAGGGCCGGCCGGAACGAACCTCAACGCGACCCTGCATTCCGCCAGCGAAACTGTCGAATCGCTCCAGGATTTTCTAAAATTACGCAACCAACTCGGTGAACAAACCTATCAATTGATGAATCAACTGAATGAAACCGCCCATTCCATCGAACAATTGGCCGATTTCCTGCAGCAGCATCCCAATTCGATCATCACCGGAAGAAAGCAAGACCATGCTCCATAAATTCATCGTTTCCTCCGCCCCACTTCGAGCATTCAATATGGGCGCCGGATTCACCGAACGCCGCCGCCACGACTGCCACCATGACGCGGAGTCAGGCCGCCCTCAAAATTTTCTTCGTTGGGCGATGATCATGTCCATCCTGGCGGCATTGGCCGTTGTGTTGAATGGCTGCTTTTCGCTTAAGCCGGCCAGCGGGCAACAACAATATTATTTGCTGACAGGCGGCTCTTCCAACCATTCGAGCGGGCATGGCGGTGGGGTTTGCGTTGTGCGCGTATTGCCCGTCGAAGCTCCGGATTACCTACGGACCAGGGACATGGCTGTGCGCACTGGAGACAACGCAATGATTTTCAACGCGTTCCATGAATGGGCCGAGCCGCTCGACAATGGGATTCGGCGCGTTATGGTGGAGGACCTCCGTGGCGCGCCTGGCATCCAGAACGTCCTTACGGACGAACCTGCCCCCGCGAATGCAAAAGTTTATATCGTTTCAATTCACATTTTGTCCTGCGAAGGAAACACCAGCAATGGCCAAAGTTCGGTTCTTTTTGAAGCCCATTGGGAGATTTCAGAATCTGAAACTCCGACGCCACAGGCCCAGGGGATATTTTCCCCACAACCGAATCCATGGAGGCGGGACGATTATAGCGACCTGGCAACGCAGATAAGTCGCTCCGTGGAAATTCTGAGCCGCGTATTGAATAAAGCTCTCCAAGCTCAGGTACGGACGCAGGAGAAGAGATGAGTTTGCAGGCTCAGTCAACTCTGGTAAGGGCGACGCGAAGCGTGGCCTGGGTGGAAATAGGTTACCAGCCTGTTTAGCCGAGCAACTTGCTCCGCCGGTCAGCCGCATCGACGCCCAAGAGCGGATCAACGGTGTATGCCGAACTACAGCCGTTCGCGACCTGCGAAACCCGCTTCCAGGTCATGCCAAAATTCAATGTCTTCTTCGTCTGATTCCCAACAGAGAAACACTTCGCGGCCTCCGATAATGGCGGGAAAATCAATCAGCCCCTGGTCCATGTCCTTGATCAAAATTTCGCGGCGTTGAAATTCAACCAGCACTTCCTGCATATCAGCCAGAGTGCGGATCCAGCCGTTGACGGTTTCACCGCCAATATCCGCGCTTTGCGAAGCCATTTGGCTTAAACGGCGCTCGAATTTTTCGACCTCTTTGCGCAGCCGGTTGAGGCGCCCAAGCCACCGGCGGATTTCCGGCAGCAGGGTGCGCGCTTCTTCGCGCGTGTAATGCTTTTGAAAGCGAAAGTCCATTTTCTAATCGAAAATTCCCGGCCTCCCCGGCGCGCCTACCAACGAATGGATTCGCCATCCGACGCAACGGGGCGACCATCGCACGTTCGATGTTCCTGCCGGAAAGTCAAGGCGATGCAGCGAGATTGAAGAACCAAAAAGCGCGGCAACTCAGGCCTGCCACGTTCGCTTCTTGTGACGATTCATCCGCAGCTTTTTGCGACGTTTATGACGGTTAATCTTTGCCTTGCGGCGTTTCTTGAGTGAACCCATTTCGGCTTACGATATACAGTTTTGCCGAGGAACCGCAACCTGAAATTTGCATGGGCCAGGGGTGGAACAGGCTGGCAGCCTGTCCGGCGGGGCAGCCCGCCCCGGCAGGCCCAGGCTGCGACCCGGCAGCCCATTCTTCCCTGGGCCAGCGCACCGTCATTGCCGCGCCGCCCTTACGACGGCGTCCGCCAGTTCGCGCGGCGTCCATTCGTTGCCGTCGAGTTCACGATAAATTCGACCCCGTGGATCAAGCACCACCGTCCGCAGATTGTGGGAGATGCTTGAGCCTTCCCGAATAACCATCAAATCCAGCGCCACGGCCAGCGTGGCCAGCGTGTTTGTCGGCGCGGAGGCAAAAAGCCAGTGGTTGGTTTTCTCGCCCCGGAAAAGTTCAGCGTAGTTTACCAGAGTCTGAGGGGTATCGTTTTGTGGATCGAAGGAAATGGAGAGAAATTCCCAGTTCGTCGGAGCATTGGGCATGGATAAAATCAGGTCCCGGGCGGCGGCGAAATTTCGGTTCATCAGGGGACAATAATTGGGCAATGGACAACGTGTATAAAAGAATGTAAAAGCCACCGCGTCTCCGCGAAACGTTGAGAATTGGATTCGATGTCCATCTTCAGCCAGCAGAGTCCCATTGGGCAACTGGTCTCCCGTCTTGAGTTCTTCTCCCATCGTGCCGGCTGAGGCGTCCGCCTGTGCGGGCATTTGATTGGTTGCTGAGGAGTGACCGAGGCAATGAACGTCCTCGATCCAATCATTCGTCCTGGAAACCACGAGCGTGAATGAAATTCGATCGCCCGGCGAAAGGCCGTGAATTTCATTCGTGTTCAGAACGGGATAATCCATCGTCATTTTCATCATGTAGCCGGGAATGGCGTCGGTATCAATGGTTGCCTGGCGGCGACCAGCCGCGATTCTTTCGACTGTGCCGGCCGCCTGATAATGCAGGATGGCGTTGGAATTGCCCCCCGGCATAGCCAATGCCGGGCACGCGAACAGCAACGGATACAGTAGAGAGATTTGTTTCAATAGATTTGGTGTCATAAATTTTGACTGCGAAGTTTGTTGATCTCCTGAACGACGGCGCCGGCGGTGTCCTGGTTCAGCCCATCAAAAAAGCCGCGCAGTTTTCCGCGCGCGTCCACGATGGCGATGCGTTCGGTATGCGCGAAATTGCCAGGCATATAGCCGAAGGGATCGTCGGTGTCCTTCGCCAAAAAGCTTTGGCCGATCAAATGATAGACCATGGATTTTTTCCCGGTGAGAAAAAGCCAGCGATTGGTATCCGCGCCGAAATCGGCGCCATACTTTTCGAGGACAGCGGGAGTATCGTCACGCGGGTCCACTGTGATAGAAACCAGTTTTACGTTCGTGTCATTGGTCGTGAGTTGTTGGATGTGAGCCATCTGGCTGTTGACGGCCGGGCACGTCACAGAACAGCTCGTAAACAAAAAGTCCACGACCAGGATTTTCCCGCTCAAGTCACGGCGGGTGACGACCGCGCCGGTGCTGTTGGTCAATGAAAAATCCACGAGTTGCCGCGGGTGGTCCGGCTGGATGAGCGACGGCGCGGCTTCCGGCAGAGTTTCCCCGGCTGACGCCGGCTGCTCACCCTGGTAATTTAATGCCACAAGAAGCCCGCAAAAGGCCGCGCCCAACAATAGGCAAAGGACGACGGCAACGATCGCAAAGAGGCGTTCGTCATTGCGCTGTTTCCTTTTTTTGGGCCCATTTTTCTTTGGCATATCTGGTTTTATTATAAATCAATGACAGGCGGCGGCACAAAATCATTCATTCAATTGCCGGAGGCAAAATTCCGAGGACGGCAACGATCGCGATGATTGCCGAACCCAGCAGGAGTTCGAATTGCGCGTTTATTTGCAATTGCCGCGCCGTGGCCGCCGCCCGAGCCGGTTGCAGGCGCGCGGCCGCCAAACGAGGTTTAAGCCACAATAGATTGACGACGGCTATCGTCACTGCCACGCAAAAGAGAATGATTTTGGCCAGCAACCATTGACCGTACGGTTTTCCGACGAGGTTGGAGAACGAACCAACCAGATACCATGAGTTGGCTACGCCCGTAAGCGCCAGCAATGTTACCGTGGCCAAACTGATCGCCGAAAAACGGCTGACCATTCTGGAAATGGACGGCCAATTTTCCGGCTCCGCAACCTTGAGCGCGGTTCGCAGGATCAGGAAAAGCGGCAGAAGCCCCGCAGGCCAGATACCTGCCGCCAGCAGATGCAGAATGTCGGCAAATAAATGCCAAGGCGAAGTTTCCTGTCCGTGTCCGGCCCAGGCAAGGCTTGCAACCAGGCAGCCTGCGGCCAGGGTTTCGACCCAGGCCGCAAATTCCCGGGTCGAACTGGATGCTCTTTGAAATGTGGAGAGGACAATTGAAACGACCAGAAACAGGAGACGAATTTTCCATACGTTGCCGAATTGTGTCTGTGTCCAAACAATTTTCAGGATCGCGGCATCGAGCCGTTGCCCGCTCATCGTCACGGCTACGATTGCAAACCATGCAATTCCGGAAACTAAAATTAATGGCAACAAAGCCAGGCTGATCACGCGAAGCCGGGCCTGCCAGAAACCGGAAATTCCCGGCCTGTTGACGACCGATGCCGCAAACCGGTCGAAAAAGAATACGCCAAAAAACAACAGACATGCGCCAAAATGCACACCTCTCGTTATAATCAGCCAGATGCTCATGCGCGCCTGGGTCTATTGCATTTTCGGCCCGTTTTCAGAGCCGTTGGTGGTTGTCATGCCCGGCATATTCATATGCGTCGGGAGATTATTGGTCATCTCACCACTGGAATGGCCTGTCCGTTGAATGCCGTTGATCCAATCTGTGCCATTCGATGCCACAAGGGTGAAACTGATTTTGTCACCGCGTGATATGCCGCTCAGGTCATTCGTGTTCGATACAGAATAATCCATCGTCATCTCCGCCATATAACCGGGGATTGTTGCCGTATGGATGGTTGCCGTCCGCAAATCCGGCGCGATGCCTTCAACGATGCCACTTGCGGGGAACGTTTTGAGCCCGGAGGCCGCGCTATTGCCGTTCGCCATGTCGCCCATGTTCATGTCAGGCATTTTTGCCGCGCCGGCGGCGCTGTCCTTAACAGTGAATTTGAAATGCCCGTGGGTCGGGTGTGTGTCCACTGATACCACGCGCCAACTGACCGTGTACGTTCCATTGGGCAACGGCGGCACCGAGACCATGAGCAACGATTTATCGCTCGCGTCCAACCGCGCGTCTTTTTTGTCCACTTCCCTGCCGTGGGAATCGCGCACTTCAACGGAACTGAAGGCGCCTTCGAGATGTTGCGTGAACCAGAGTTTTATTATCGCCGGCGGCGCGGAGACCGTGCTGCCGACCTTTGGCTCGGCATGGTCCAAAAAGGCATGCGCCCAAGCCTGCGATTGCGCGGCAAAAAACAGAAGTCCCGCCGGGAATAAGGAAACGGCTCGAATGATTTTTGCAATAGTCTTCATATTATTGTGCTCCAGGGTTGTTTGAACGGTCGCCCAGGAAAATGGGATGTCCGAAGATTTTGGGCCAGACATCGTCAATGAATACCGCGAATTGGATTATAAATCCGACGTCGCGCCCGGACGCGCCGTTGACGGGGATCAAGGCCTCCGCGCCAATTTGAAAATCCGGCCTTTCATAAAGGATGCCCGGATTGATTGTGCCCGTGGTTTCACCGCCCCCTCGATTTTCCGGTGATGTCATTGAGAACTCAACGAGCGGTATCATGGTTTTAAACGGCGCGGGCAAGCCGATGTCTTTGACCTGTTCCTGCAAATAAAGAAGGCTGTATTCGATGGCAAAACTCCATTGAAGATTGTCCGGCTCAGCGCTGGTGGGCAGGTCTTCGCCCAGTGTGCCCGTGACCGCCAGAGGCTTGGCGTAATTTAATGAATCCGGCAAATCGGCGAATGCCTTGCCGTAGTAAATCGTTGGCGTAAAAACATTGGCCGAATCCGCGCCCACTTCGCTGCTCCCGCTGCCTCCGATCTGCCACAATGCGCCCACCGAAACAATGGCGTAGTGCGGGACGTTTTCCCACAATTGATATTTCGCGCCCGCGACGAAGTCATCCCAACCGGACACCCCTCGCTGGCCATCGGGCTTTTGGAACAAATAATCTCCGGCGAAGCTCAGGGCGAACTTCGGAAAAATTTCCTTATCAATCGCGAAACCAACATCCGTGGTCGCGACCCCTCCAGATTTGAGCCAGGAAACCGTCGGGAACGGAAACTCATCCACGGCAAATGGATCATCCGTGGTAATCGTCGGGGGAAAAAAATAGTCGCCTACGAACCCGTGCGCAAAGGCGCAATTTGGAACCATGCCAATGGCTGTAACGACCGCGCCGGAAGCAGCCAGCCAACTGCGTCCATCTTTTAAAACCGCAAATTTTTTATTAATCTTCATTTTTGAAATCAAGGTCCGAGACGCCGCCGAAGCGAAATCTCAAGGTTAAACGAACGGGAGCAACACGACAGGAGCGGCCAATACCGTCCCGCCATCGGATTTGAACTAAACGAAGAACCCGCGCGGAGGAGGCGTGGGCGGCTTTTGCGAGACGGATTCGGCGCAGCCGTTTTCTGAGGGAATCTTAACTGGCGACGGCGCGGTCAGTACCAAATGACCCGGCAAGGGGGCAAACTGCAACTTTTCGCTCCGCAGATTGGAATGATTCTTTTGCTGCGACTTTTTGGCGGCGGCGATGGCCCTGCACAGTGGACAAGGGTGTCGGCCGTCGAAAGTCCTGGCTACGGCATCATGAAGTGAACAGGATTCGAGATTGCTGGCCAGCATCGTCGTCCATGCGACCGTTTGCAGCAACGCCCAATGCGCGCTGAGGACGGCGACAAGCGCAAATACAACGGAAACTTTGGCCAGCCTTAAAAGCACAAATTTGAACCTAGTGAAGAATTTCACAAAGTCAACGAACATTCAGTGATCCACACCAGTGTTCCGCCTGGCAACGTATCAAATAGCGTTATCAAATCCGCATCGGCCAAATGAATGCAACCGCAGGAGTCGGGCTTGCCGATGCTTGCCTGGTCGGCGGTGCCGTGAATGTAGATGTAGCGCGCGTGGGAATCCACGTTGCCGCCGCGATTAAAGCCTTGTTCCAATCCCTCCAGCCACATGATGCGGGTGGTGATTTTTGATTTGGCCAGTTCCGGCTGCGATACATGACCGATGACCTTCCGTCCTTTGAACACCGTTCCGGCTTCCATGCCGGCGCCGATTTTTTCCGCGATGCGATGCAGCCGCAACGGCGTGCAATTGGAGCCCTCGCTCTGCCCAACGCCAAACCGCGATGTTGAACAAGAATATTCCTTTAGGAACTTGTAGTTGTCCGCCGTGAGATGCGACGCATTAACCGCCGAGGATGGCGCGAACGTGTTTTCGAATAACGAAACCGTCTGGGCCGCAACGCTGACAATGAGAAGAAAAGGCGTGGGATGGACAGCATCGTTTTCGCACGAATTGATGAATTCCGAAAGCACATTGTCTGACGTTGGCGTGTTTCGACCGAAGCGCAGCTTCATTTGGCGCTCTTCGACAAAATCTGCTCGCGGCATTCCTTCCACTTTTGGATGCCGTCAGCGGCCCGATTCATGTCAAAGAATTCTCCGCTTTCCGCGTCCACCGCGCGAAGATTCAAATGCCGCAAAATATCGGCCACGCAGGCTGCAGACGCCTCCGAACCGCGAATGTGAAAGGCGAAATCCCGAACGATTTCGTGGTCACCCAGCCTGACTTCGACTTCCACGCCGGGCCCGGCGATCTGTCCCCATGATTTGTCCGGGAAAATAGCCGTCGGAATGATTTCCCGTATCCTTATTATAATATCGTGGCGCGTGCCAATCGGCTTTCCGACAAAGTCATGCGGAACATCGTCCACAGTTTTTGCCTCGGCCGGAAAATTTGAAACAAATATGTCCCAGCTCATATTCATTGATTTTTGATTTGCCAAAGGTCCAGGCTTTTTCTGAACGTTCAAATCATACTAGTTCTCATCGCGCCCCAGTTCAAGTCATGGTTAGGTGGCATGCCGCTCGAAAATTTCATGGACTATTCCGAACGGATCAACAAATGCCGCGTATCGCCCATCCTCGCTCTGCCCGGGGGTGGAATGTAATACCCTGACACCCCGTGATCGAAGTGCCTCGATCGCTTTCTCGATGTCCGGAACGCAAAACACGAAAACCGCACGCGCCTCGCGCGCATAGTCACCCGACGATGTGGGCTTGTCGCATTTGTGAGCGATGAAATCGCAACTCTCATGCGCGAAGACCAGCCGCTTGTCATTCTCCGTCCGAAGCTCAAAGCCCAGCACCTCAGAATAGAAACGTTTTGCCTCGGCAATGTCGGGGACAAAAACCATGATCTTCGCAAGATTCATTGCGCGGTGGCCTGCAGAAGCGACATTTTTACGGCGTTTCGCATGGCTACTTCAATTTCTTCACCAACACCTTCGAATTTCTTCCGCTCAGATCGTATTTCTCCCGTCTGGCCGGCGGCAGATCATCCGGCGTGCCTTCGGCGAATCCGCCCTTGGACTGAAAATAGGTAAAGGCCTGGGTGGAAAGAGTGATCAGTTCGTTCAATCCCATTTCCCGCGCTTTGGTCTCAACAAACGCAATCATTTTTCGGCCAATGCCCCGGTTCTCGTGCAGTGAACTGACGTATAGGCACGCCAACTCTCCTTTTTTCTGCTCCGGATGGACATGCAAGGCCACGCATGCCACGGGGTTTTTATCAATCTCAAATATAAAGTAATCTGCCAGGCTCTTCTCAATCATGGCGCGCGTTCGCTTCACCAATTCGTCGGATTCGACGGCTTTTCGGGTAAGCGATTGTATCGAGCGAATGTCCTTTTTTATGGCGCGGCGGATTTGCTGATAATCATTGGCGTAAACCAGCGTTCCCACGCCTTCATTGGAAAATACCTCCGCTAGCAGGCCTTCGTCCACCCTGCCATTGATGACATGCACTCGTGGAATCCCGGCTTTGCACGCGGCGACGGAGTTGATCGCCTTGGATATTTGTTCGGGCGCAATATCGTTCTTTTGCAGCGCCAAAATAGATTCAAGGTCGGCAACCGGAATTTGCCGGATGACCCGTCCCTGCACCGTGATTCCATCCTGCGCGGTAATAAAAATCAATTTGACGGCCTTTAACGCCGCGGCCACCGCCACGGCCACGCCGTCGGAATTCAGGCGATAGGTCCGGCCATCGCCATCGAAGCCCAGCGGCGGTATGACCGGAACAACCCCTTGGGCAAGCAAGCTTTGCAGCAGCTCGATGTCCACCCGTTCCACTTTGCCGGTAAATTGGTGGTCCACTCCCTGGATGATCCCCTCCGGATGGGCAATGACCACGTTTGTGCTGGCGCCCCGAAGATCACTGGTCGAAAGGCCTTCGAGTATCTCATGCGTTAGCCGGTTTGCCGCTGTCAACGCCAGTTTGAGCGTCGCGTCATCGGTCACGCCGGTCCCGTCCAGGTTCGAGGGCGTGATCTTTTGAGCTTCCGCCAGTTCGCGGATTTGCGCGGAAGCGCCATGGACAAGCGCCACGCGGATGTTCAGCGATCGCAGCACCGCCACGTCCAAAAGGAGCGTCGCAAAGTTTTCGTCCGTCACGATCGCGCCATCAATCGCCAGAATGAATGTTTTCTCCCGAAACTGGGGTATGTATTGCAGGATGCCCCGCAGGTCAGTTAATTTCACTATGCTCGTATTGTTACTGGCCCTAAATTAGTATGGATTTTTTTGCCGCGGTTCAAATAAAATTTTGCCCCCCCCTTTTTGCGAGGGAGCCGAAGTGCTTTCTCAAAAAAGAGTTTATAGGAAGCACAGATCAAAGCAACGGCTCACGTACCGCCTTGTCTATGCAAAAATCCGGACAGAATTTGAAACGCAAAATCCCTTGTCTGTTCCTCACTTTGAGTGTAACAAGGTATTGTGCCTATTCATCTTGCGCCAATAAACAGGCGACAATTCCTTGCTCGAACCCTCGCGACAGCGGCGGGTTTGGCGTTTGCGCCGCCTCTTTTCGCAGGCGAAAAGGAAATAGACAGCGATTTCTGGGCTCTCCTTTCGGACACGCACATCGCGGCAGATCGCGATCGCTTCGCTCACGGCTGCAACATGACCGGTCACCTCGACGTCGTCACGCGGGACGTGATAGCTCAATCAAAGATTCCCCAGGGAGTTTTTGTCACGGGTGATTGCGCTTACGATGACGGGGAAACCGGCGATTACAGGAATTTCGCAAGCCTGCTGACGCCATTGCGGGAACATGGGATGCCGTTCCATCTAACTTTGGGCAATCACGACAATCGCGAACGTTTTTGGAACGCCTTGACCATCGAAGGCACGGCAAAGCGCCCGCTGCAGGACCGGCAGGCCATGTTTTTGCCTTCCCGCCGTGTGAATTGGTTCATGCTCGATTCCCTGGAGAGGACGCGCTATACGCCCGGCCTCATTGGTCCCGAACAATTGGACTGGCTGTCCGGCATGCTTGATGCCAATGCCACGAAGCCCGCGCTGGTCATGGTGCATCATAACCCCGGTTTTCTCGGTAAAGTCGGAGGATTAAGAGACACGGAAGCGCTTTTCAAAGTGCTTCGCCCACGCAAACAGGTCAAGGGGGTCATCTATGGCCATACGCATAATTGGCGCGTCCACGAGCACGATAGCGGCATTCATCTCATCAACCTGCCGCCCACTTCCTATGTCTTTGAGCCAGGCAAGCCCAGCGGCTGGGTCCGCGCCATAGTGGAGGACGACCGAATGCGCGTTGATTTGCGTTGCGTGAATCCGAAACATCCGCTGAATGGCCAGACCAGGACCCTCAGGTGGCGTGCTTAAAAGTCCGCGATCTGGCGCCCTCTCAGCTTACTCACGTTAATGCGAATACAGCATGCTGACATCAAGCCACCTCCAGCCGAACGGGCCGGCAAGCCTCATGTCGCCCCGTGCATCGCTAATATTTGAGCGCCCCGCCTTTTCCACGTCTTCCTGCCGGCCTTTTCCCGTCACATTTTGCCCAAGGAATTTGAATAGAGCGCTTTTTAAAAAGCGTTTTCTGTACTGAGGATTTTCAGACATTTTTGGAGATTTTTGCAGGCTTTGACTAACCCCTCACTATCACTCCGGCGAGCATCCATCGCCAAGTCGGTCCACATAAAATTCAGGCAAAGCCGATTGCCTTTGCCTCGTGCCGGAGGCAAAAGCTTGCATTCTTTGAATAATGGGCGATTGGTAATTATGATCTTCGCCTCGCGTCAGGAGGCCGGAGAACGGCTGGGAGAATTTCTTCGCCAACGCGGCATTGAAGCCGACCTGGTTTTGGGGTTGCCGCGCGGGGGAGTTGTCGTCGCGGCGGCCGTGGCGCAGGAGCTGAAGCTGCCCCTGGATGTATTGGTGGTACGCAAAATCGGGCACCCATTTCAGCCGGAATTTGCCGTCGGCGCCCTAGCCGAACCAGACTCCGTATTTCTCAATGAGGACAACCTGGCTGAATACCCCGTCGCAAAGAGCAAATTGGACAAAATCATTGCCGAAGAGTGGGAGCGCCTGAATGCGTATCGTCGGCGTTTTCATCTCAAGGAGATTCCAGCACTGGAAGGGAAGAGCATTTTGCTGGTGGATGATGGGTTGGCCACCGGCGCGACCGCGGAGGTCGCGGCGCTGTCCGCAAGGAAACAAAATGCCGGCCGGGTGATCGTGGCCGCGCCTGTGGCGTCAACGAACGCAGTGGAACGACTGCGGCGCGTGGCCGACGGCGTGGAATTGCTGTCTGAAGAAGCCGATTTTCAGGCCGTGGAACAGTTTTATGATGAGTTTTCCGCGACGGAGGATGAGGAAGTGATTTCGCTGCTGCGGGACCGAGACGCTGAATTGAAACGTTGAAAACGTTGAATCGAAGCGAGGCTTAAGGACTGTTCCGCGAAGAAATCAGAGCGGACTCATGTCCGCTGCTGCAAAAAAGTTAACGGAGGGCTTTCCAGATGATCGTATCTCCGAGCAATTTATTGCATTCGTCCAAGTGTTGAAGATGATCTGGAACGACATTCGGAGCGAGCGAATCGGCGGTCGCCTGGTATTTGTATTGCATAACGACTCTATTCCCGATGGATTGATAAAGCTTTTGAAAAGTGAACGCCGGATCGGTGACGGTTTTCTGGTCCGCGCCCTGCGGCCAGGGCCCGGGCAGGGTGACTTCCGCGCGCAAGATTTGGTGTTCGGGAAAATCAATTCCAAGGGGTTGCGCGCGATCTGTATCCACTGGTTTTTTAAATAGACCCGCGATGACGCCGGGATAGAACTGGCACTCGTACTCCCTAATGCCTTTCTTGGGCTGTGTCCAGATTTTATCAATCGTGTACGATTCCGTAGTTTGAAAGCTGTCCTGGCCCTCGTCATCGGCGACCTGAATTGGGGCCGCCATTTTTATATCCGGATAGGTGTCAGAATAGTAATGAGTGTAGGTATTTTCGATTTCAGTCTGTTTCACGGTTGCGAACGTGGCGCGCAGAACATCGGCATCCTCGCCCCGCGCGAGGGTGACTACTTTCAACGTGGCGGGGTCCGTGAGAAGGCCGACGTGGAAGTATTCGGTTGTGGTCGTTTCGGGAAGGCCAGTGGTTTGGGGGATGGCGGTTAAAGCAGTGGTCCCTGGAGCGATGATAAGGCCGTAACCGTATGCGGGCAGGTAATGGGCGGACAAGGGTCCGCGTTGATAGGTCATGGTGGGGTCCAGCCACCAGGCATGGCCGTAACATTGGACGACGGCTATGCAATGATCGAAATCGCTGGCGCCGGGCTGCCAGTCATAAATGGCGCGGCCGACCGTGGAATTGACCAAAACGGGAAATGCCTGGAACCCGAGGGCGCGCACGATTGCCACGAACAACAGTGATTTGTCCTTACAATCGCCAAAGCGCCGAGAGAAAACTGTTGAGGGATCGGCCGGTCTTTCAGAGCTGGCGCCGATTTCGATACCAAAATAACGGACCTCATCCTGGACAAACCGCAAGGCTGCGAGGATTTGCTGCTCCCGGTCGGGAAGATGCTTCCATTGGGCAATTTGTTGAGAGAGGTCGTCTGAAAATGGCGATGAAATTTGGAAGAGTTTCAATGCCCATTGATTGACATCGCCCCAGGTCCGGAAATCGCTCAATTGGACCCATCTGTCCGCTTGGAACCATGCTGGCAGGGAATCTTCCGCTGGAACGGCGGGGACATCCCTGAAATCCCAGGTGAATGCGTCGGAGTCGTCGCCAGTGACCGTCACAGGCTGCACCGAGCAGCCGTGCGCGAGGGCGTAGAGACCTTTTTTGCGCGGCCATAACACACGAGTCAGCAATCGGTCGGCGGGTTCCTCCACCTGGACGGGAACAACCAACGAAAAATGCCCGGCAGAAATGGGATTCTGGCCCTTGATTGAATAGGCATAATCAATGATGTCCCCCACCCGAACGTCATCCAGAACCAGTATGGCGGTTTTTTCGCCATTGAGGATGGCCGCGTCCAGGTCCGATTCACGCCGGACAACCTGGATGTTGTTGGTATCGAGCCGATTCAGATACCGGCCGTCGCGCCAGATGCGCGCCCAATGGAATGTGAGAGATTGGTAATTGGGATCAAAATCTATTTTTAAGGTGGAATCGCGCTGGACGCCATCAATTGTGAGGATTTTGCGGTCGCAATGATAAAATTCTTCATTTTGAAGGGTGTTGACCTGACGTTCCAGCAAAAGCAAACGGTCATTGGCGCTGGAATCGGAGGGGTTGTCTGGAGATTGCCGTCCGAAGAATTGAGGCTGGACCCAATCGTCCGGCGGCCCGAAGCTGACACCGGGAAGATCAGAGCCGTGGGCGTCAATGGCAATGGCCAAAACCGGCGCCAAACCAAATGGCAAAAGCCGGGAGACGATGGTTCTGAGTCGCGATTGAAACTTTAACCGCATCCTGCTGGAATCATAGCAGAAACCGGTTGGGTTGGAAAAGCCAAAACGAAATCGAATTTGAGCCAATTAATTGTTCAACCGTTTCAAGCATTGAACGGCGGAAAGAAGTCACGTTGTTAAGCAGCGAATTAGTCAGAGGCGGACCGCCGTTCGGCGCTATGCCAGGAGGGCTTCTTCGCGTTCGCGGAAATAGCGGGTAGTTTGGCTCACCATTTTATCGAGCAATTTTTTATCGGGCTTGCCGTGCATGGCCGGATAGGGATCGCCCCCCGGGCCGAGGGGTTCGGGGGTGACGTAATGGCCCTGACTGTTAAAGCCCAGGAGATAGAGGGCCATGATGATGCAGTCCAGGTCCATGGCGCCTTCGCCGAGGGCGCAGCGGTTGCTGTCGGCCATGTGGAGGTTTAACAATTGGCCGCCGGCGTCGAGCAGCGCCTCGCCAATGTGGGATTCCTCAGATTGCATGTGATAGACGTCCCCGTTGATGTGGCCGATACCCGGGTGGCCGATTGCGGCAATGTATTTTTTTGCATCGGCGATGGTATGGACCAAACTGACTTCCGCGGAGCGAATGGGTTCGATGGCGGCTTTGATTTTATTTTTTGAAAATAAATCCGCGACGAGTTGGATCGTGGCGACGCTGCGTTCGAATTCGGATTTGTCATAGGGGTTTGGCCGGCCGAAGTATAACTTTACCACCAAAATATATTCGCCGCCGATCTGTTTGGTGAACTCCAGCTCCCGTTTGAGATAATCCACAGCGGCCTGACGTTGAATCCCGCGATTGCTGGACAGGTCGTTGTCCGGTGAAAACATGCCGCAAATGCCGGCGGTTTGGAGGCCGTGATCGCGGAGAATTTTTTTTGTTTCGGCGACTTTATAGCCCAAATCCGGGCCGTAGTGATTGCCATGGAGTTCGATGAATTTGATTCCGTTTTTCTGCAGGCGGGCGGCGGAATCCGATAATGGCTCGATGCCAAAACCCCAGTTGCTCCAGGAAAGGCTTAAGCGCGTTTTGAATTTTTCGGGCTGTTTCTTTTTTAAATCGAGGAAGGCCGCGCGAATTCTTTCAGTTTTGTTTTCAAAATTTTGCAGTTTCACGCGGTCAATGTAACGGCTGGCGCAGGAAGGAAAAGGAAAATGGGGCCGTTGTCCGCTCGACCGGCGAAGGAGGCGCGGGGGCGATTGAATTTGCAATTTTTTTCGGGAAGCTGCACCATTTCCAAAACCTATGATAGATGCAACGACTCCCGGCGCTACGACGACCGCGTCCCCAACCGTCAACGGCCAGACTTTCCGCGGGCCGTTCGCCATTATGACGGTGCTCTTTTTCATGTGGGGGTTCATGACGGTCTTCAATGACATATTAATTCCGCGCTTCAAGGAAGCGTTCACGCTGAATTATACTGAAGCGATGCTCGTGCAGTTCGCATTTTTTGGAGCTTATTTCATCGGGTCGCTGGCATATTTCTGGATATCGGCTTCCTTCGGCGACCCTATCGCAAAAATGGGATACAAAAACGGCGTTATTATCGGCCTTTTGCTTTCAGCCCTTGGCAGCGGCTTGTTCTGGCCCGCGGCCACGCTTGTCTCGTATCCGCTCTTTCTGGTTGGATTGTTCATTGTTGGAGTTGGATTCGCGATGCTGCAAATCGCCGCGAATCCATATGTTACGATTCTCGGCCCGGAACGGACGGCATCCAGCCGGTTAAATCTATCGCAGGCGTTCAATTCCCTGGGCACGACCACCGGGCCCCTCATCGGGGGGTTTCTCATCTTTCAATACTTTAACCGGGCGACTGTGCAAGGCGCTGATTCCGTTAAAGTACCCTACCTCATGTTTTGCATCGCCTTTCTGATTTTGGCGGCGATTTTCTTTATGATTCACCTGCCTCACGTGGGCGAAGGCAAAGTCGAACCTGGCATCGGCTCGCTCAGGTATCCGCATGTCGTGCTCGGTGTTCTTGCTATATTCATGTACGTGGGCGGCGAAGTTTCAATCGGCAGCTCCATTATCAATTTTCTTGGCCAGAAGAATGTCGCGTCTATGAGCGCGATAGACGCCAAAAATTATGTATCTGTGTTCTGGGGCGGAATGTTGATCGGCCGTTTTATGGGCGCGATTGAATTGAGCGAAATGAAGAAGGTTAAGAAGCAACTGTTGCTGATTGTGGTGCCTATCCTGGCATATTTGTTCATTTGGGCCGCCGTCAGCGCGCCACTGGACGCAATGCATGGAGGCAGGAGCTTTGGGGATGTCATGGCACTCTGGAAGAGTAATTTTATCGCAAACTGGAGCATGTTCAAAATCTATTTGCCTCTGGTCGTGCTGTGCTGGTTTTTGTTTCAATTTGGCCGGGCGCTGGCAAGTCGCACGCTCGTTATATTTTGCTCGACCATCGTTGTCCTTCTGGCGCTGGCAATTATTTTCGGCGGAACAATTGCTGTTTGGTGCGTTGTCGGCGTCGGTCTGTTCACATCCATTGGCTGGCCAAATATTTTCTCGCTTGCCCTCGATGGCATGGGGACCTATAAAAGCCAGGTTTCATCGCTGCTGGTCATGGCGGTCTTCGGCGGAGCCGTGCTGCCTGAATTAATGGGACGGGTGGCGGATTTGGCTCATGATTTGCGGCCGGCTTTCATCATTCCTCTGATCGCGTACGCATACGTGGGCTTTTACGGTTTGAAGGGCCACAAGATTGGCCGCGATAGGCAAGCCCTTCCGGCGTAAGCGCGCCAGCGACCGGGTTAATGATGGAACGATCTTTCAAAAGGCGGCTTGCGCATCGCCTTTGCCCTACTTCGGCGCGGCAGGCGGCGACGATTTAAATGTTGAGGATGAGAATGACCAAGAGGACGGGCATGATTTCCAAGGCGGTCGGCCAAGCCCACGACTCACGTGTGGTGATGACGCTTGACGCGGGCGGCACCAGCTTCCGTTTTTCGGCAATGCGCGGAAATCAACGCGTCACGGACACCGTTATCACCCCGAGCGATGGCGACAATTTAAAGAAGTGTCTGTCGAACATCATCGCCGGTTTCAGACAAATCAAAAAAGATTGTCCCACCGCCCCTGTCGCCATCAGTTTCGCGTTTCCGGGGCCGGCGGATTATCCGGCGGGGATCATTGGTGATTTGCCGAATCTTGCGGCATTTCGCGGGGGCGTGGCGCTGGGACCGATGCTCGAAGAAGCCTTTCGCATACCGGTAAGCATCAACAATGATGGCGAGCTGTTCACATACGGCGAGGCCATTGCGGGTTTTCTGCCGTACGTCAACGGTTTGCTGGAAAAGGCCGGCAGCCCGATGCGATACAAAAACCTTTTGGGCGTCACACTCGGGACGGGTTTTGGGGGTGGCATCGCCCGCAATGGAGAACTGTATTGCGGCGATAATTCAAATGCTTCCCAAATCTGGCTTACACGGCACAAATATCTTCCCAAAACAAATGTCGAGGAGGGCGTGAGCATTCGAGCGGTTCGACGGGTGTTTGCGGAAGAAGCGCGAATTTCGTTCGCGGAGGCGCCGGACCCCCGTGTGATTGAAGCAATTGCGGTCGGCGAGGTTTCCGGTGATCGAACGGCGGCAGTGGAGGCGTACAGGCGGATGGGTGAAATGGCTGGCAACGCCATGGGCAATGCGCTGGCCCTGTTGGATGGCCTGGCGGTCATTGGCGGCGGTTTGTCCAAGGGATGGCGGCTGTTTTTGCCGGCGCTCGTTGCGGAATTGAATGATTCCTATACAGCGCCCAGCGGAGAAAAATTTCGGCGTCTGCCGCAGCCGGCGTTTAATCTGGAAGACCCGGCGCAACTGAAAAGGTTCCTCAAGGGCCAGATTCGCGCCATTCGCGTTCCCGGCTCAAAGAGCCGGGTGACGTACGATTCCCTGCAGCGCATCGGAGTGGGAATTTCCCGTTTGGGCACCAGTGAAGCGATTGCGATCGGGGCGTGTGCGTTTGCGTTGAAGAAGCTGGATGCGTTGAAGGGAGGATAAGGATGATTTCCCCTGTCCCGTGTCGCAAAACCTCAATAAAAAGCCGCAAAGCCTCAATGATTAGGAACTGGCATTATCGAAGCCGACGATTAAGATGGATAAAAAATATATCCACCGCACATGTCGCCGCAGCCGAGCACAGAAAATTTTCTCTTAAGAATGGAAGGCATTTTCAAGGCTTTTTCAGGCGTTCCGGCCCTTGTCAACGTACGGCTTGATGTCAGGAAGGGGGAAGTTCACGCTTTGCTGGGAGAAAACGGGGCTGGCAAATCCACGCTGATGCGCATCCTTTCGGGTATTGTACAAAAGGACAGAGGGGACATCGTGCTTGATGGGCGACGGGTTGAGATTAAATCGCCCAAGGGAGCGCTTGACCTGGGCATTTGCATGATTCATCAGGAACTCAATCCGGTGCGCGCGATGACCGTGGCGGAAAATATTTTTCTGGGCAAAGAACCCTGCTATCGCTTTACCGGGGTGGTCAATTGGCGGAAACAGCGGGAATTGACGGGGAAGTTGTTCCGGGAAATGGACGTGGCAATTAATCCGGACAGCAAGATGGCCGACCTTTCCCTGGCAGAGATGCAACTGGTCGAGATTGTCAAAGCCGTGTCCTATCAGTCGCGCATCATTATCATGGACGAGCCGACTTCAGCAATCGCCGGGCGGGAGGTAGCGAAGTTGTTTGAAATCATCCGGGGATTGAAAGCCCGGGGCATGGCGATCATTTACATATCCCACAAGATGGATGAAATCTTCAGGATTTCAGACACCATTACCGTATTGCGGGACGGGCGGTACATTGAAACGCGGCCCGCCCGGGAACTGGATCACGATACTCTCGTCAAACTCATGGTCGGCCGGAAAATCAGCGAAATGTTTCCGAGACGAAATGTTGCGGCAGGCAACGAGGTGGTTTTTGAAGTGGAGGGCCTGAGCCGGCGCGGCCTGTTTGAAAATATCAGTTTCAAAGTAAAAAAGGGCGAAGTATTTGGAGTGGCCGGGCTGATGGGCGCGGGCCGCAGCGAAGTGATGGAGACGATATTCGGGTTGCGACGGCCGGACGCCGGCGTGGTCCGGATTCACGGCCGGCGCGAGCGCATTAAATCGCCCGCGGACAGCATTCGCCACGGCATCGCATTCATCACGGAGGACCGGCAGATGAAGGGTCTCAATTTGAAGGCATCGGTCCGGGACAATGTGAC
>JBOHXA010000268.1:0-5056 GCA_050737335.1 Limisphaerales bacterium
GTGCGGTACGATCAGGAATGAGGGGTGCGTGATACTGATCCATCCCGGCATCCGGGCCAGAGTGTCTGGACTTATTTTCGCGATGATCATGTCGCTGGCTCGACAATATCGGGGGTCTAAAATCTGATCAAGAAACCCGTTTGAATGATGAATGACATGAGCCGGCGCGATGCCGTCAAGACAATGGGCGGATTGGCCATGGGCGCGATGCTGCCCGGTTTGGTTTCCACGGACTTCAAAGCGCGCAAGCCAAACATCATTTTGATCCAGTGCGATCAATTCCGCGCGGACGTATGCCGCCGCGAGGGCTTTTCGCTGGATACAACGCCGTTTTTGGATTGGCTGGCGCGCTCGGGCGCGTGGTTCAACCGGGCGTACGCGGCATCGCCGTCCTGCGTGCCGAGCAGGACCGCGTTGTGGACGGGAAGGTGGCCCACGGCGACCGGCATCAAATCCAACGCGAACTTAAAGGATTCTCCGGATTTCAAAACCGGACTGGATGACGTCATCAAATCACAAGGTTACAAAATGGCGGCGATCGGAAAGATGTTCCATTCCTATTTGCGGTTGCGTGCAGACCGATTCGATTATTTCAAAACGTACGAACATTTGGGCGAACCGGACGCGACGAATCCCGGGGACCGGCGGTTCAACGCGTTTCTTGCCCGCACGGAGTTTTACGCCAATCTCAATCCGGCGCCGTTTCCGGCGGAAATGCAGCAACCGTATCGCATGGTTACGGACGCGCGGAATTGGATTGATTCGTTGGATGGGCGGCAGCCGTTTTTCATGTATCTCTCGATCAACGAGCCTCACAATCCGTATCAAGTTTCAGAGCCGTATTACTCGATGTTTCCGCCGGACAAATTGCCCCCGCTCCGGGCTGGGCCGGAAACGGTGAGATTAAAAGGCGAAAAATATGTCCAATTGAGGGAATTGATGCTCCGGGCCTATCCCGATTTGGAGAAGGACATTCCCCGCCTGCGGAGCATTTATTTTGGAATGATGCGGCTGATTGATGATCAGGTCAAACGGCTCGTGGGTTTTCTCCAGGACAAGGGGATTTACGAAAATACGCTGATCATTTTTGCCGCCGACCACGGCGATTATGCCGGCGAGTACGGGCTGATGAAAAAGGGGGCCGGCGTGCCCGAATGCCTGACGCGCATCCCGATGCTCTGGCATGGGCCGGGCATCGTTCAGCAAATTTCGCCGCATACGGCCCATGTTTCCAACACTGACATTTTTCCCACCCTTTGTGAAATGCTTGGCTTGCCGTTGCCGGAAGGCGCGCAAGGCAGAAGCCTTTGGCCGTTGTTGAGCGGGCAGCCCTATCCGGGCGGCGAATTTGCCAGCATGATTGTCATGCAAGGCATGGGCGGATTGGATTACGCGAGCATTGCGGAATTGAATCCTTACAAGGAAGGCGCGCTCTCGCGCAAGCATCCGCTTTATTTCGACGAATTGAATAGTTGGACCCAAAGCGGCGTGTTGCGCGGCTTGCGCAAGGGCGATTGGAAACTGATTTTCGACGCGCAGGCCCGCGGCGAGTTGTATCATCTGGCCAGCGATCCGGCTGAATTGAGAAATTTATTCGGCCTGCCGGAATATGCGCGGCGGCAGATGGAATTGCTTGCGGACATGCTTGCCTGGGAACTGCGCACCCAGGACCCGTTGCCGCTGCCGGACAGCGGGCCGCGCAAATATATTTTGAAACGCGATCCCCATAATTATTGGGTGGAATAAAATGGCGCGAGTTCGTGATCGCCGCCTCATGCCTTGCGCACGTTTGCCGTTCAGGGCAGCGCCGCCCGGTAAAATTTCGCCGCGTTCGTCTCCAGCGGCTCGACACACGTCCACGTGCCATCGCCGCCGGCCGTGTTCGTGCTCACCGTAGTCCATGACGGCGAGAGGAGATTTGTCGTGGCCTGCAGGCAATAAATCCGGCCGGGTATGCCGGTAAGATTGAGCGCCACCGCGTTCGTGCCGCTTATTTGGATCGAGGAAAACGAGGGCGGCAGGGCATTCTGAACCACTTGCAATCGGGGCGCGGCAAGAATCGCGAACCCGTCGTTGTTCAGCACATCCCCGGGAAAGCGAACCTGCCGGACGAGCATAATGGAAACATTTGTGTCGCGCGCCTGCTTCAAGAAGGATGTCACATCGAGGGTCTTTTGTGACGGCGCCGCTCCGGCCGCCAATTCGCCCAGGAACTGCGCCGAAACGCCCGCGCCTTGGACGAAATCATTTGCGATGTTTGTGCCCGGCGCCATCCCCTGTGCCAGGTTCGGAGCGGTCTGCCAGGTAATATTGGTCTGCGACCATGTCGTGTTCGTGATGCCGTACACATAGGCCGGCACCACGCTCGAACCATTGGCGGATGCCGCGTTCAGACTCAGCACCGCCAGTTGAGTATTCGTGGGCGATATCGGCGATATATTGAATTTCAGGAACACAACGCCGCGGTCGGCCGCATTGGTTGAATTATCTTCCACAACGGGCGTCGCAATGCCGGCTTCATTCGATCCGCTCTCCGCTCCGTCATTCACTTCCGCCATATCCGTTGCCGTGAGTGTTTGCATCGGACGCTGGGGCCTGCCGGGCACGGTAAACAGCCATACCGTATTCGCGCCCTCGGTCGCTGTGACGCTCTCCGCCACTCCGGGATTGGTCCAGAGTTTGCCGGCCCCGTAACAACTCTCGCTGACCTCTTCCAGGAGCGCCTGGTTATTGGTCGGTATGTTCCATGCGCCAAAGTTCGCCGTCAGCGTCTGCGCGCCCGATGTGTTGTTCACCGAAAGCAAATAGTAATTCCCGCTGGCTGGATCATAGCTTGCCTGCGCGTCAAGCGACGATGCGCCGTTTGCCGCCTGGAAAGCCAGACGGCTTCGTCCCGGCGCCAGCGCTTTGTTTACCAGCCGCCAGACTTCGCCGCCCTTGGTCACTCCGCCGATGTTATAGGGCGGATCCGTGTTGTCCACGTAATGCGTTCCGTTCTCCGCGATATACGTGGAGAACGTCTGGCTGAATTTGAAGCAATAGAGTTCATCAATGCCGTTCTCGATCAGATTCACCGCAATCGAGCCTAGCGCCGAATAATTCGTGGGCGCGTCGAGGGTCGTATCGAGGCTGTGAAATTCCGAGCCGTCATACACGTTGAATTCTGAAATGCTCACCGGAAACGGGCTTTCGGGCGACATTGCTCCTTTCAAATCCCCTTCCAACGATGCCAGGCCGGAGCCGAAGCTCGACGGATTGGGCGGCGAACCGCCGTACTGATGGTAGTCGTATTCCTGAATCACGTCGAAATCCGGATTCGTCTCTCCCAGATAATTTACGTGGCGATTCGTCACCACTTCCTCGCCCCAGGATGGCCACGTGCTTGTGGCCGACCCGGCTGTCACCGGCGCGTACATCTTTGCCGTCAAGGACATCCCGTACATCGCGTCCAAGTCCGCAATCGCGCATTGGATTGCGTCCGAGGCGGTCTGCAACCGCGCCATGAAATCGGAAAGCGCGGGACTGACGGCATTAGGCTCGTTGTACATCTGATACCGCTCGACGCCGTACTGAAGTCCCAGGTAAAGCGCCTGCTCATAGTAAAAATGCCACAGCTCCCACTTGTCAGCCCAATTGTCCATGTTTGTGAATTTGGAGGCGGTTGCGGTGCTCTGCACAAGGACCTGCACCCCCAACTGCTTCCATTGCGAACACGCGTAGTCCACCACGATTCTGTCCGAACCTGAGAGCAGGTATGTCATGTAACGGTTGGTGACATAGGGCCAGTTGAAATAATTTGTGTTCCAGGGATCCGATCGCGCCAGCGCTTTGCGTTCCTCAAAACTTGTTTCGTTCGTCACGCCATCGCCCCAGGGCGGCAGCTCATCTTTGGGTTCGATTTGCGTGGGACTGATGAACAGCCGCGCCCCAGTCACCCCGGAATAGCGCCACCAATCCCGTGTGTTGCTGTTTGTGTCAAAATGCCCGGAATCGTATCCGATGACTTCGGGAGTCGGACCCAGGATGTTTGTTTCCATCGTCAGGGTTGCGCCCCATGCGGCTGCTGACTGCCAGATAAAAAGCGGGAGCAGCCATTTTGTCGAGGAGCTTAATAATCGCATGGCGTCGAATGAGTGGTGCCATACTATGCGGCCTTTCCAAATGGAAAGCCAGATATATTCAGAATCTCAGGATTCCGCGACAGTAACCCGGGCGAAAAGGTTTGCATGCGTTCGAGCGGACGACGGTTCATGGGGTCTCTCAACGATTCGCAAATCGCGCATCAGGCCTCGTTTTTTGTAGCAGCGAACGTGAGTTCGCTCTAATTCCTTCGCGGAACAAATTTACCGCCTCGCTCGTTGTCAACCGGCCAGCCAACGGGTCACGGAAAATCCCGCTTCGTTTTTGTAGCAGCGGACATGAGTTCGCTCTAATTTCTTCGCGGAACAAATTTACTGCCTCGCTCGTTGTCAACCGGCCAACAACGGCTCACGGAAAATCCCGCTTCATTTTTTGTGGCAGCGAACATGAGTCCGCTCTGATTTTTTGGTTTTGAGGCTCAAGGGCGTACGAATTTAGTCAGAGCGCGCCTCACGCGGCGTTGCTACAAGAACGAGAGCCGTAGCAGCGAACGTGAGTTCGCTCTAATTCCTTCGCGGAACAAATTTACTGCCTCGCTCGTTGTCAACCGGCCAGCCAACGGGTCACGGAAAATCCCGCTTCGTTTTCCGTAGCAGCGAACATGAGTCCGCTCTGATTTCCGGGTTTGGGTCTCGATCCCGTTCGAAATTAGTCCGAGCGCGCCCCCGATGCCCTTGATCTCCCGGATGAGAGTCGGAAAGTCGGGGGCATTAAATCGCCTTGATGTTTGCCTCCGTAAACGATGCCGCTTGCGCGCCTGGAAACCATTCGGTGTGTTCGTCACCCTGGCGGCCAAGATAGGTCACGCGTTTGCCCCGCAGAAAGGCGAAGTAGCCTTGCACGCCCGCCCCCATCGCGCGACGGGTAAAGTCCCGATAGTTTTGATTGTTTCGCTGGCTATCCAGAATGTCCTCGC
>JBOHXA010000269.1:0-1114 GCA_050737335.1 Limisphaerales bacterium
GCGCATTCGTGACGCGCATATTCCCTGCGACGTGTGGGGTGTTGAACCCGGATGGCAATCGCATTCTTATTCGTGTTCATTTCGCTGGAACACAAACGCGTTTCCCGACCCGGATGGTTTTATTCAAAAGATGCATGCCATGGGTTATCGGATGAACTTCTGGGAACATGCCTTCACCGATCCGTCATCGCCAATCTTCCAGGAGTTGAAGCCGTGGGCTGGAAATTATTTGGTTTGGGGGGGATTGGTCCCGGATTTTGCCAGCCCCAGGGCGCGGAAGATTTTCCTCAAGCAAAATGACGCCGCATTGTTTGATCGGGATGTCGAGGGCGTGAAATTGGATGAATGCGATTTTCAGCCCGAATCCGCGACGCCTTGGTCGTTCCCGCTGGTGACGCAATTTCCGTCCGGTCTGGATGGCGAATTAATGCATTCATTATTTGGCGAACTGTATCAACAAACGATGCTGCGACCTTATAATCAAAAAGGATTGCGAACGTGGGGACTGGTTCGGGATTCGCAGGCGCTGGCCAGTCCGTTGCCGTACGCGCTCTACAGCGATTCCTATGATCACAGATGCTACGTGCGAGGACTTGTGAACGAGGGATTCAGCGGCCTGCTTTGGGACCCGGAGGTGCGTATCGCGGACTCGCTGGAGGACTTCTATCGGCGAATTGAAACGATGATTTTTTCGCCCGATGCGGTGATTAATTCCTGGTATATTCGGAATCCGCCGTGGGACCAAATCAATCGGCAGAAGAATAATCGTGACGAATTGATGCCGGACCGCGGGGCGGTGGTTGACGTGGTGAGGAAGCTGTTTCAATTGCGAATGAGCTTCATTCCGTATCTCTATACGGCGTTCAATGAGTATCATTTGACGGGCAAACCGCCGATCCGCGCGCTGGTGCTGGATTGGCCAAGGGACAAAAATACGCGGCAAATTGACGACGAATTCATGTTTGGCGATTCGGTGCTGGCCGCGCCGATGTTTGCGGGCCAGTCGTCGCGCCGGGTTTATTTGCCAAGAGGCGAATGGTTTGATTTTTGGACGCGCGCAAAAATGATCGGCCCAACGACCGTCCGGGCCACCAATGGCGTTGAACAAATACCG
>JBOHXA010000270.1:0-3000 GCA_050737335.1 Limisphaerales bacterium
ATTGTGTTCGCTGGCCATTTCGCGCATGGTCTGGAGATAGCGCAGTTGCAGCGCAATTGGTTCCCTGGCAATCAAGGCAGCGGCCTGAACCATTTTTTCGGCGGCTTGAAATTCACCTTCCGCATTCACGACTTTCGCGCGGCGTTCGCGTTCGGCTTCGGCCTGCTTGGCCATTGCCCGTTTCATGCTGTCGGGCAGCGACACGTCCTTGACTTCCACAGCGGTGACCTTAACGCCCCAAGGCTCAGTCTGTCGGTCAATGATTTCCTGCAAACTCTTGTTAATGCTGTCCCGTTGCGATAACAGGTCATCCAGCGACGCCTGGCCCAGCACGCTGCGCAACGTTGTCTGCGCGATAAGCTGGGTGGCCCGCCAGAAGTTTTCCACTTTGACCACCGCATCAGTGGGACTGATGACGCGGAAATAAACCACGGCATCCACGGTCACCGGCACGTTGTCCTTGGTCATGATTTCCTGTTTGGCCACGTCAATGGTCACCACGCGCAGGTCCATCCTGACCATTTTGTCCACGATCGGGAAGAGCCAGATGACCCCCGGCCCTTTTGCGTCCTGAAGTTTGCCAAGGCGAAAGATCACGCCGCGCTCGTATTCGCGCAGGACCCGGAGCGCCTGCGAAAACACGATGACAAAAAAAAGAAACGCGATGACGACGACGGCGATCCAAAAACCGGCGCCGATGAAATGTCCAATTGCGTTCTGGTCCTGATCCATAATAAATGAGCGTTAGATTGTTTTTGGTTTTACTTTTAAAGTCAATCCCACAAGACCGGTGACTTCAACGTTTTGTCCGGCATCCACGGGCGTTTCGCTGACGGCATTCCAGAGTTCGCCTTCGATGAAAACCTTCCCGTGGGTGGCATCAATGCGCGACTGGGCGGCGACCGTCTTGCCAATCATGGTTTCCGAACCGGCGCGCACGGGCAAAAACTGAGCGCGGATGCCTTTGCCGACAAAAACGATAAAAAAGGCGGCCGTGACGAGCGTGGCGGCGATCACCCAGGTCATAGGCAAAGTATAGCCGGTTGGCTCATGGTTGAATAGCATCATAGCTCCGAAGAAAAATGCGATGATTCCGCCGCCGGTCAGGACGCCGTGCGTCGGCGTGAAGACGTCTATGATAAACAGGGCGACCGCGAGAACAATGAGGGCCACGCCGGCAATATTGAGCGGGAGCGTGGAGGACATGTACAGGAGGAGTACGATCGCAATCGCCCCGGCCACACCCGGAAAGATGGCGCCGGGATGGCTTAATTCAGCGATAATGCCGTAAATGGCAATCAACATGAGCAACATCATCACTTCCGGCTGCCAAAAGAGCTGGAAGATTTGCTCGGAAAAGACCATTGGAATTTCCACAACGGTTGCGCCGGCGGTTTTGAGCGCTTTTCCATCCACAGAACGGCCGTTGAGCTTATTGAGAAGGTCGGGCACGTTGGTGGCGATCAAATCTATGACGTTCATTTTAAGCGCTTCTTCGGATGTAAGGGCGGCGCTTTCCCTGACCGCTGACTCCGCCCATTTTACGTTGCGGTGACGCTTTTCGGCTATGTTGTGGATGACCTTCACGTACATATTGCCGATTTTTTGCATCATGATGCTGTTGGTCGTCTCCTCTGATTCGCCGGCGCCCTCTTCAACGGGATGGGCGGCGCCGATGCTGGTGTAGGGGGCCATGGCGGCCACGTCCGCCGCGAGCGTGATGTAGGTGCCGGCGCTCCCGGCCATCGCCCCGTCCGGGGCGACATAAACCACCGTCGGCACCGGCGACGCGGCGAATTTCGCCAGGATTTTGTTCATGGAAGTCATCAAGCCGCCCGGCGTGTTCAATTCGATGATGAGGCATTGATCATCCTGCGCGGCGGCAACGTCAACCGCCCGGGAGACGTAACTGGCGGTGGCGGGACCAATGGGTCCGTCAATTCGGATGAGTCCGACCTGCGCGGCCTGGACCGCCGCGGCGCAAAAAACCAGCGCGAGGGAAATCAAACGCTTCATATTTTCGGCCTGACTGAAGGATGGGACAAAGAAGAATACGGCGCAAATCAATTTGAGGGAATGAAGCCGGGACATTGAACGGGTTTTCGCGGCTGGCGACTTTCACCAAATCCTTCCACTTGGGAATCCATTGATGCAGGTCGCTGGTGACAAGAATCTTCATCTGATTCACTTAATCTTCCGGACGTTCGCCGCTGGGCGCCATTTTCACCAGCTTCGGCATGAACTCGCCGAGCACCGTCACGAGATCGTTTTGGGCGGTCATGACTTCGCGGATGTTTTTGTAGGCCATCGGCACTTCGTCCAGTCCGGCGGAAATCAAGGTCACGCCGCGCTCGCGAAGGAGACGGTTCACGTCCTTCCAATTGAATTTTTCTTTTGCTGCTTTGCGGCTCATCGCGCGGCCTGCGCCGTGCGAACAGGAATTGAGTGATTCAAAATTTCCTTTTCCGCTGACGACAAATCCCGGCGACGCCATCGAACCGGGAATAATGCCAAGCACACCTTCGCCCGCTGGCGTCGCGCCCTTGCGATGCACAATGACTTCGCGCTCCACGCCGCCGATGACATGCTTCTCTTTCCATGCGAAGTTGTGATGGTTTTCCAAATCGAGTAAAACCGTCGCACCAAGATTTTCGGCGATGTGTTTGTGGATGCAGGCGTGGTTCGCTGCCGCATATTGGCCCATCAATTCCATCGCCTTCCAATATTCCTGGCCTCCCTGCGAATCGAGCGACAGCCACGCGAGGCGTTTCAACTCGCTTGGCAAATCAGGAAATTGTGCGAATGCAATTTTGCTGTAATAATCGCAAACCGCCGCGCCGGTGCCGCGACTGCCGCTATGCGACAGAAGTGCCACATAAGTTCCCGGTTCAAGGTTTTGAATTTTTCCATGAGCAGTGAAAATTCCAAATTCAACAAAATGATTTCCGCTGCCGCTCGTGCCGAGTTGCGACCATGCCTTGTCCTTGTTCTGCTTCGTGA
>JBOHXA010000271.1:0-5040 GCA_050737335.1 Limisphaerales bacterium
AGTTCAAGGCCATTATTACATCCGGGCAAACGCCTCAATTGCCGACACCGGCGCGCGGATTCTTAAGCATGCCGATACTTTCGCCATTTTCGACCGGCACGGCGACATTCGGCCCCTGGGGTTTGAGAACCAGGGGATTTTCCATGAGGGCACCCGGTTTTTGTCCCGGTGGAAGCTGCTCATTAATGGCGCAAGTCCGCTGCTATTAAGCTCGAACGTCCGCGAAGACAATGACTTTCTGATTGTGGACCTGACGAACCCTCCCCTGCCATTTCCAGACGGAAAAACGGTCCAGCAAGGCGCGATTCACGTGGTGCGGACGATTTTTCTTCTCGACAACAATTGCTTTGAACGCATTGAAATATCGAATTTTGACCTGGAACCCGTCTCGATCATCGTGGGATTGGAATTTAAGGCCGACTACGTGGACTTGTTCGAAATCCGTGGCAACAGCAGAAAGGAGACTGGAAAAATCCGGACGCCGGACGTTTCGCCAGACGCGGTCGTTCTCTCCTACGACGGCCTGGATTCAGTCCATCGCCAAACCCGGTTCAATTTCGGAATTAAGCCCACGAAAATCAGCGGCGACCGGGCCATCTTCGAGATGGAATTGAAACCGCGGGAGCAAAGATCCCTGGACTGCCGTATCATTTACGAGGCGGGCGAACGCAAGATTCAGCCGCATGATTTCGATTCCGCGTTTGACGTTGTTCACGCCGCTTACGAGCATTATCGGGAAAATCTCACCCGGATCGAATCGTCGAACCCGCAGTTTAACGAGTGGATTGTCCGTTCCCGGGCCGATTTGCATCTCCTAATCACCGAAACCCCTTTTGGTCCTTATCCCTACGGCGGAATTCCATGGTTTAGCTGCATATTTGGCCGCGATGGCATTATCACCGCGCTGGAGATGCTCTGGATTCAACCCGAAATTGCGCGAGCTGTTCTCGAATATCTGGCGGCGCGCCAGGCGACGGAGTTTGATCCCGCCAAAGACGAGGAGCCGGGCAAGATTTTGCATGAGGAACGCAAAGGCGAAATGGTTTCCCGCGGCGAAGTTCCTTTTGCCCGTTACTATGGTTCCATTGATTCCACGCCGCTCTGGGTTCTCCTTGCCGGTTGCTATTACGAGCGCACCGCTGACAAAGAATTCATCGCGCGGCTCTGGCCAAACGTCGAGCGCGCCCTGGAGTGGATAGACAAGTACGGCGACTGTGACGGTTACGGCTTTATCGAGTATTGCCGGCGCGCAACCGGGGGCCTAAGCAATCAGGGCTGGAAGGACGCGGAGGACTCCGTATTTCACGCCGATGGAACGTTGGTTAAACCGCCGATTGCCTTGTGCGAAGTTCAGGGATATGTGTATGAAGCAAAACTAAAGGCTGCCGGCCTTGCCGAGGCGCTGGGGCACATGGATCGCGCCCAGGAGCTGCGGCAGGCGGCGCAGCGACTAAAAGAACGCTTCCATGAGGCTTTTTGGTGCGAGGACATGGGGGTTTACGCAATCGCACTGGATGGGAAAAAGGAACGTTGCCGCATCCGCAGTTCGAACACCGGCCAATGCCTGTTTACGGGTATTGCGAAACCGGAAGCCGCCGCAAAAATCAAGGACATGCTGATGAATGGACAATTCTTTAGCGGCTGGGGCGTGCGCACCATTGCGACTTCCGAGGCCCGCTACAATCCCATGTCCTATCACAACGGGTCCATATGGCCGCATGATAACGCACTCATTGCCTACGGGTTGGCCCGCTACGGATTCAAAGACGCTGCCACTCGCATTCTCAATGCTTTGTTCGACGCCAGCCAATTTATGGAGCTGGATCGGCTCCCGGAACTGTATTGCGGATTCGGCCGGCGTGATGGCGAAGGACCCACGCTTTATCCAGTGGCGTGCAATCCCCAGGCCTGGGCATGCGCCGCCGTCTTCTTTGTGCTCCAGGCAGTCCTGGGCGCCCGTATTGACGCGGCCGCACATCGCCTGTATCTCGACAACCCGCACCTGCCCAGATGCGTGCGGCAGCTTGAAATCAAAAACCTCGCAATCAATTCCAGCACGGTGGACCTCTCCTTAATCCGCCATGATAACAAAGTCGCTGTCAACGTCCCCCATCGTCACGGAGGCATGGAAATAATCGTGACTCACTGAGAGCCTGTAGAAAAACCATGGATTCTGCTGCTCGGAGAATTTTGGGCCGGTGGCGCGGAGCACGGCTTAATGCGCCAAATGTTTTTTAAATTCCTCGCAAGCCCGCCCCGGATCCGGGGTGTTCAAAATGGCTGAGACGACGCATATTCGCCTGGCGCCGGCCGCCAAAACTTCATCCAGGTTTTTCAAATGAATGCCGCCAATCGCAAACCATGGCGTCTTTACATTTTGCGCCGCCCATTGCACGTATTCCACGGTTACCGGCTTGCTTCCCGGCTTGGTCGCCGTTTTATAAACCGGCCCCACCGCAAGATAATCGGCGCCCGCCTCGATTGCCCTCCGCGCCTGTTCCGGCGCGTGTGAGGACAGGCCGATTCGTATCTGGCCTTGCGCAAACTGCTTGCCGCTGATTTCCCGCACACGCCCATGCGCGCGGTCAAAAAAATCCTCCTGTCCCAAATGACAAAACTCCGCGCCGACTGCCTTTGCAATTTCGGGATAGTCGTTGATGACCAGGGCAACGCCGGCGCGTCGTGTGATCGGGAGGATGGCCTCGGCCATGCGCCGAATTTCCTCCAAAGACGAACGCTTTGCCCGCAACTGGATCAAATCGCTTCCTCCATCGCAGAGTTGTTGGGCAATCATCTCCGGCGTCCGGCCATTCAAATAGGCCGTGTCCACAAATGTATAAAGCCTGCAATCTTCAAGCGATTTCATGCACCGTTAAAGCAACCGGGCTATCCAACTACTCCCGGGGCGGAAAATCAAAGGTGACCTTCCCCTTTTCGTCCATGATCAGATACGCTGAAAACGGTTTGCCGGCCTTGGAGATGAATTTCTCCAATAAATCGCTTTTGTGCGTTTCCAGAATTTTCGATGCCTGCGACGGCTCGATGGGCTGCTGCGCGATTTCCCGGTTGATCTTGAATTTACAGGGCCTGGACTCCGCCTGCGACCGTTCGCAAATATATCCGGCTTCGGTGTCAAAGACCTTTCCCCCGCATTTGGGGCATTGGCCCACGACGGTCTTTCCGCTAAAATCAATTTTCGGGGCCGGTTCCGTGGACTTCGCGCCCTTCGCGCCGCGGGCCTTCCTCTCGCGCACCGGGAAGTCAAATCTCGTCTCACCGTCCTTGATGATTAAAAACGCCTCGAACTTGCGGTTGGTTTTCTTCGAGACGAAACCCTTGAGCAAATCCGTTTTGCCCTCAGCCAGCAATTTCTTGACCTGATCGGGGCCGATTTCCTGCTGCAAAATGATTTTGCCGGTTTTAAACGAGCAGGTTTTTGAAGGCCCGACCGCGTTTTGGCAGATGTAATTCATGCCCGTGTCATAAACATTGCCGCCGCACTTTGGGCACTTGCCCAGCGGCTCTTTGCCGGTAAAATCCACCGGCGCGGAATCCGCGCCATTTTCATTTTTATCCTGGCCGAAATCAAACTGCGGCTTGAATTCAGGTCCCATTTTTATGATGGCGGCGAAAGGAAATCCTTTCGAACTGCGAAACCCCTGCAGCGGCCCGACCTGTCCCTTCGCAATCAGTTCCTCCACTTCCGGAATTTCAAGCATCCGCCCGGCGACGGTTTTCCACAAATTGAAATCACAATTCCGGCACTGAAATTTTTTGTAGTTTTCGTGAATTTCACCGCCACACTTCGGGCAGGGAGTCTTTAATGTTCCAAAATCGCCGGGAATTGTATCACTCTCATGAATGCGGGCCTTTTGAACCATTTCTCGGGTGAAATCGGCGATTTCCCGCATAAAATCCGGGCGTTTCAATTTGCCCCGCGACATTTGATTGAGTTTAAATTCCCATTCGCCCGTCAATTCCGGCAGGGTCAGTTCCTTGACCCCCAGGCCCTTGAGCAGGGTAATCAGCGAAAAAGCCTTGGCCATAGGCTGCAATTCCCGGCCATTGCGCGCCACATATTTTTCGAAGATCAGCCCTTCAATGATTTGGGCCCGCGTGGCAGGCGTGCCGAGGCCTTTTTCGCTCATGGCCGCCCGCAGCTCTTCATCATCCACCAGTTTGCCGGCGCCTTCCATCGCGGACAACAGCGTGGCTTCGGTGTAGCGTGGCGGTGGTTTCGTCACGTTTGCCTGCGCGTCCACCTTGATGGTCTTCACCTGCTCCCGCGGCTGGACCGGCGCCAGCGTGGGCGTATCTCCACTATCGGCTTCCTTGCCGTACACTTCCATCCAACCGGCCTTGACCATCACCTTGCCTTCGCTTTTGAAAGGTTCGCCTTCCACTCGCGTGATGCGCGTGGTCACGAGAAATTCCGCCGCCGGGTAGAAAATGGCCAAAAACCGTTTGGTCACCAGATCGTACAGCTTTTGTTCGGGTTCGCTCAGATGTTTCGGGGCTACCAGCGTCGGAATGATCGCAAAGTGGTCCGAAATCTTTGCGTTGTTGAAAATGCGCTTGTTCGGCCGAACCCAATCGTTTTTCAAAATGGTTCCCGCGAAGGGCGCATACGCCGAACCTTGCAGCATTTCCATCGCCTCTTTGACGGTCCCAACGTAATCCTCAGGCAACGCGCGGGAATCCGTGCGCGGATACGTCAGCACTTTGTGTTTTTCATAAAGCGCCTGGGCCAGCCCAAGCGTGTTTTTGGCCGAAAAACCAAATCGGGCGTTGGCCTCGCGTTGCAGGCTGGTCAAATCATAGAGCAACGGCGAAAGCGACGTCGTGGGTTTGCTTTCCTCCGTGACGATTCCAATTTTGCCAAGACACTTTTTTTGAATTTGTTCCGCGCGTTCCAGGTCCCAAACGCGTTCGGCCCGCAAATACTCGTCGCCGTCGCGTTTTGTAAAGTTTTCGTCAAACCAGCGCCCGATGTATTCACCGGCTTGCGCCGCGAACGTGCCGTGGATTTCCCAATAGTTG
>JBOHXA010000272.1:0-1206 GCA_050737335.1 Limisphaerales bacterium
CGGCTACGTTTACACGCTGACGGCTTCGGTGACGTTTAGCGGCAATCCAGGCAACTGGATCGGCCTGGGTTTTGCCGAGCGAGTCCCGACGAACGCGGCTGTCGGCTACGGACGGTTCTCAGACGGCGGCGATGTATGGCCGGACATGGGACCTTATGGTTATGACTGGGAAATCCTGACTGAAGGCAGTGGAAACGTGCAGGATTTCGGCGGACCGGGCGGTCAAGGCCAGTTAATCAGCCAAAACGGCTTTTTTACGGCTGGCGCCGGGACCCATACGGCAGAGGTCGTGCTGGACACGACAGGCTCTCAATGGGTCATGGCCGACTACGTTGACGGAACTCAAGCGGGAACAAACTACCCGTATAGCGCCAACCCGCCAATCGGGGCCATCGGCATTACCCAAAACAACCTGACTTCTCCCGGTAATGTCCAATGGAATTACTTCTCCTTGTCTGAAGTGGCGCCCGGCGGCGTCCCACCGTATCTTCTTGCGCCGCTGCCGCCGAGCAGCGTTTTGTTGACAAATTCGACAGTGACGATCCCGGCAACGGCCTATGGCAGCGCTCCGCTGGGATACACCTGGAGCTATAATTCCACGGTGATCGAATCGGGCGTGACCAACAACCTGTCGCCCATCAACGCCGACCTCAGCGTTCCCAGCGCCAGCCTCAGTGCGGGCCAGTTGCAACTGACCGTGACCAACGCCTACGGCACTAACATTACGCTCGTAACGCTAATATCACCAATCAACCCAAACCCAACCAACATCGTATCAACAGTGACCAACAACACGCTCTACCTCACCTGGCCGGCCGATCACACGGGCTGGCAGTTGCAGGCGCAGACCAATAGCGTATCCGTCGGCATTGGAACCAATTGGGTAGATGTCGCCGGGTCAACGACCACGAATCAAATCGCAGTCCCGATTAACCCCGCCAACGGGGTGGTCTTCTATCGTCTGATTTACACCCCATAGGAACGCAGGAAATGAAAAGGGTTTGCGATAACAAATGTATAACTCGAACCGAACGCGCAGCCACTACAAAGCCAGGCGATTTGGACGAGTCAGGAAAGGAAAGCCTGATTCTTGACGAATCCATTCCAGAAGCAAAGACGCCAAAGCGCGCCTTCACACTAATCGAATTGCTCGTAGTCATCGCCATCATCGCCATTTTGGCGGCCATATTGTTGCCGGTATTGTCC
>JBOHXA010000273.1:0-4339 GCA_050737335.1 Limisphaerales bacterium
TGCCCATCGGGGCCGAAAGCCAGGAAACTCAAAAAATACCAGTCGGGCAAAAGGACATGCAGTTGCCCGCCAGGGCCAAAATAAAGTTTGCCAATGGTATAGACCAGGCCGTATAGGGCCAGAACCAGGCCAATCGCCGCGCCGGTAAAGCACCAATCCCGGATGCGCGCATAATGGGTTGCCACGTAAGCGGCCAGGATGGTGATGCCGTAACCGATCATCATGCCAAACAGCGAGTGAGACGCGGTGAAAAAGACTTCATTAAGTTCGGAGGTGGAGCGGTCGGCGCTGACGTTGAGCATGATCACGAGCATGACGGCGATCCAAAAATAAACGCCTGCCACGCCGAGGATCCAGATTCGTTCCCGCTTGTGCATTTTCATCAGGAACAGGAATGGAATCAGGCCCACGAACAAAATGGCCCACGTAAAGGATTCGGACAAACCGTCCGCCAGATAATACAGTTGGAACAAAAACTGGCGGGGATTCTGCAACAAGTTGAGGCCATTATCGCTGCCGTATTGGCCGCGGCTGAGCGTATGAAAGAAGCCTTCCACGGTGCGTGGATAGCCCCATTGCATGGGCGGATCGGTCATGCACGAAATGGGTTCGTAAAAATAAACAGAGACGCCCACGATCCAGATCAGGCCCAATATCAATCCGGTGGAAAGCTCCCGGCCAAACTGACGCGATTCAAGTCCGACCCAAAGCGTGACCAGGCCGAAACCAGCCAGGGTCAGGCCGTAGAGGCCCGCGGTGATGTCCAGAAGGCTGGTCGAAAACTTCGTGAGATCCTTAAAGGCCGTACTGTTGGTGTCCGCCGGCAGGAAGACCAGAAGCGTCAGAAACATCAAAACAATAATGCCCGTGGCTATTGCCAGCGCCCACCAAAACCAACGCATCCATTCGGCCTTCAACTGTTGCCTGTTGACGAATCCCTTCATGTAAATGCCGATCCAGGCGGCGGTTGAGCCCAGCCCCACAAAATGGAATATCCACAGTTCGGTGGAAGTCATGGCATTGACGGCGGGGATGGTTCCGGTGGCCATGAGGCCGAGAATGGCGAGGTAGCCAATGGTGTTCCATACAAACAGGTCGCGGCCCAGCCGGGGCAATACCAGCGCAATCAACATTTCGATGCCCGGGACACTCAAAAGCAAACTTTGGTGAATCGTCGCCAGCCAGCCGAAGAGGAGCATGGACAGATACAGGTATCTGCGTTGCTGCGGCGCATAGCTCCATCGCATCAGACACGCCAAAACGGCCAGGAGCCAGGGTACGCCGAAGAGCGAAATGCGGTTAATGACGTCGGACTCGCACCACATGAACGTGCCCATTCCCAGAAGCAATCCGGCGACAATGCCCGATACAAAACAAATCGCCGATTCCCATTGCCGCGAAATGGTTTTTAATTCCTCGATGCCTTCAATCAGCATGCTGCTGCCTCGCGAGACCATGAGCGCGAGCAAACCGCATCCCATGGCCGCGGCAAACGATTCACCCACTTCGACGCGCCAGGCGACGTTGCCAAAGGGGAGGATGGCCGTCCAAAACCATGAGTAAATGGACCAGAACGGATAACCCGGCGGGTGCGGAATACCGGCATAAAAGGAGCCGGTGCATAATTCACCGGAGTCTTCCAGGGTCAGTTCGGGGGCCAAAGTCCAAAGATAAACGACCCAGACGCCGACAAAAACGATGACCAGGGCGAGCCAATCAACCTTGCGAAACAGCGGGGGGACTTTCAGCGGCGCGGGCGCGGGCGCGGCGGCGGAGGGAATGGCGCCGGCGTTTGAAACCGATTTGTTCGATTTTGAGTTTTGCTTTCCATTTTGCGACTTTGCCTGTGACTTCGAATTATCTTTGTTCATTAGAAATTGTTACATCCGTCAAGAATCAGTGACGGAGAGAATCCATAATAGAGCCTGAACCGCTGAGGTTTGTCGAATCAAAAGTGACCGATAACCAACAGTTTTCCTTGTTGGCGAAGCCGTCAACGGCGGTGTTCATTAAATTGCTTGTCAAAATTCCTGGCCCCCCGGCGGGGAGACCGCTGTGCGCGCCCCAGATTCCCACCGTGAGCAGGGCACAGGCCGCCGCGGGCGCCAACGGCCCCAGAAACCATGCGGCGCGGGGCGCAAACCAAACGCCAAATAGCCGCCGCCTAAGCGCCGCCGAGGGCTGGCGAGGCCGCCAGGACCGCAATTGTGTCTCCAATGGATTCTTGTCGTTCATAATATGCTCCTTCCAGGCGCGATTTCATTTTCTGCAGGCCGTAACGGTAGCGGCCCGCGGCGGTGTTGGGCGAAATGTCCATCAGTTCCCCGATTTCCTCAAAGGTGCAACGGTTCCAAATTTTCAGGACAATGACTTCCCGCTGTTCGGGCGGAAGGGCGGCCAATTGTTCCATGGCTGCGCGTTCGGCCTGGCTTTCGTTGCCCGAATTTTCGAACCACCGTTTTGATTCCAACTCACGCGTCAGGCGCCGCCAGAGCGAGCGTCTATAATTGAGGGCTCGATTCCGAAAACTGCGCAAACAATAGCGTTCCGGCTCGCGCGGGAGCTCTTCCCGGCGCATTAGAGCAAGGAAGGTTTCCTGCAGGACATCTTCCGCCTCGCCATGGCTCAGGCCCAGCGCGCGCCCATAAAGAACAAGCGCGGCCGCTTTAGCCTCGTAATACGCTTCAAACCATCGGGAATTCTCTATGTTCACAGTTTTCATCTCATAGACACCACAGGAAGGGAAATTGTATAAAAAATTTCCAAAAAGATAAAGTAGATTTGGTGAATTAATGAATTACTGACCGTCCTGTGGCTTCTGTGTTTTTTTTATGAGATTCCGCTCTGAACTCGGGCGAAACTACATTCTTCAAGCTGAATCCGTGATCGGATGAAAATCTCAATGGGTGCCGGGCGACGGACCGTTCGGCGACTTTGCGCCAGGCGGTCATGTGCTGCCGAAAGGCGTGGGCGCGCTGCCCGTCCCCGGCGTTTGTGTGGGGCGCTAGCCATTGTCCCTTTTTCCGCGGTGATGAATAAGGCGCTGACGATAAAAGTCCGGTCAACATGCGCAACTTTTATGCGACCGCTGTTGAAAGCCATTGAGCAGTGAACGATTGACCCATCGTTTGTCCTGACCCATGCGCATGGATAACCAGTACCCAGCCATCCGCATCGCTTCCGTGAACTGCCATGTTCTCAAAATCAAAGACGATTTAATTCTGCTGGCACGGTAATAGCTATTGTTATTAATCAAAGGAATTATGCGAGACGAAAGCGACTTGGAACGGCTTCAACGCCGGGTTGAAAAATCGAAAGTGCTGCTGCATCAATCAGAAATGAAGGTCGAGGAGCTTGAGGCATCCATTCGTAAAATCGACAGTTTCAAAGATCGAGTCTTCATTTTTTCAGCGCGTCCGAAGCAAAAGTTGCAAAGGGAACAGGCCGAATCGGCCCAAAATGTCTGGAAAGCGGTATAAAGGGCACTGGCATTATGCAAGGCTTAATAGGGTTGGGCCTTGTCTATTGCAATTACTTCAGTCGGTTTCAACATGGACCTCGTTCATGCTGGCAGCGTGAGCGCTACGCTATTCCGTCCGGAATCTCCTCCCTGTTTCGCAGTCGAACCAAATTTGCTGGCATTTCCGGCTTCGTTGCAAACCACGCCAGCGGCCATTGCCGGTTGAAGTGGGGCAAATAATGCCGCCGTACCATGGCGTGAACTTCCCGCTTCACCGGCCACGACCGGACCCTCCGCGGACTCAGCCATAGAATGGGAAATATTCGAATGCCGCAAGGCATTGTGCTTCCACTGGATGACAGCGCTGCGAGCAGATTTACAAACTGCCGGCGAGGTGACTCGACTCTGCCAGAGCCTCCTCACGCGTAAATTAAGAGATGGTCGGGGCGGTGAGATTTGAACTCACGACCTCTTGTACCCGAAACAAGCGCGCTACCGGGCTACGCTACGCCCCGAACCAAACAAAGTTCCAGACCGAGACAAATATTCTGCCAAACCATCGGCGAACAGCAAGCGATTTGATTTTGAATCTAACGAGTGGTCAAAGCGGCAACCAACATAATCAGCAATGAGGATTTGATGTGCTGGCGCACGGCCTCCGGTCCGCAATGCCTGCGAGTGGAAACGACAAACGAAGTTCATTTGTTCGCCTACGGCTATTTTCAATACGCCAGATTTTTCAAGGACGGGCACAAAAGGTCGTCCAAATCCAATTTCAAGACCGAATTGCGATTATCAAGGGGAAAGGTTTGGAACCGTTGTGTGCCGCGTTGGAAAGGCTCGCGGTGGAGCGTATCAGACTCTCGCTGGAGAAATACG
>JBOHXA010000274.1:0-3073 GCA_050737335.1 Limisphaerales bacterium
CTCATTGGGCTGGACTCGGCCGATTCCGGTGAAATCCTGATTAACGGCGAGCCTATCCAGGCCGAGCAAACCCTCGAAAAATACCGCCTGGCCATGGTTTTTCAATCCGGCGCCCTTCTCAATTCCCTTACCGTGGGAGAAAACGTGGGGCTTTACCTTTCGGAACATCGCCTCAAGCCCCCCGCCGAAATCGCGACTATCGTCTCTCAAAAATTGCGCGACGTTGGCCTGGCCGATGCCGCCGCTAAAACGCCCGCCGAGCTTTCCGGCGGCATGAAAAAGCGGGTCGCCATTGCCCGAGCCCTGGTCATTGAGCCGCAATTGATCCTCTATGACGAGCCCACCAGCGAATTGGACCCCGTTTCAGCTGTCGTCGTCGGCGGCGAAATCCTCAAACTCAAAGGCCGGACGGGTGTCACTTCCCTGGTCGTTTCGCATGACCGGGACCTCGCGTTCGGCATTGCAGACCGCATCGCTTTCATCAGTCAGGGCCGAATCATCGCGTGCGGCTCGCCGGGTGAAATGAAGAAATCCAATGATACGGCCATCCAGAAATTTCTGAACGCCGATTTTAAACCAGTGCCATGACAAAAAAAACAAATTATGAAAAATTCCCTCGAAACACGCCTCGGTATTTTTGTGGTCCTCGTCATTCTCGCGGCCATTGTCATCGTTGAAACTCTCAATGGCTGGCATCCCTTTCATCATGGTTACACCGTCAGCGCCCTGTTCGAAACCGTACAGGACCTCAAAGAGGGAGACGCGGTGAAAATGGCCGGCGTTCAAATCGGGCGCGTGGACAAAATCGCCATTGAAGAGAGCAAAGTGCGCGTCACAATGGCGATTCATGCCGACGCGCCGGTAAAAACCGACAGCAGAGCGACCATTAAATTTACCGGTTTGATGGGCCAAAATTTTGTCGGCATTGATTTCGGCTCGCCCACGGCCCCGCACATCATTGACGGGAGCGTCCTGGCCACCACCGAACAACCCGACCTCAACGCCATCATGGCCAAACTCAACGACGCTGCCACCGGCATTCAGAACGCCATGAAAGGCTTTACTGGAGACACGATCAATAACCTCATGGGACCCCTCACTGATTTGATCAAACAAAACAGCGGCAACTTGAGCGCGACTGTGACCAATATCGAAAGCATCACCAGCCAGATTGCCCGGGGTCAGGGCACTGTCGGAAAATTGATTTTTGACCAGACTCTCTACAACAGCGCCATAAACACCGTTTCCAATCTTCAAACGGCTGTCAGTTCCGCGCAATTGATGTTCAATAACGTCACCAATGGCCAGGGCACTCTGGGTAAACTCATGACCGATGCGACCGTCTATAATGAAATGGCCGCGTCAATGACCAATCTGCACGCGATTTTACTGAAGATCAACCTGGGCAAGGGCACCGTCGGAAAACTCGTCAATAACCAGGACTTTTACCAAAACGCCCAACTCTCTCTCCAAAAAATCGACAAAATGGCCGATGGACTCGAAGACCAGGGACCGCTCGAAATCGTCAGTTCGGTCATCGGCACGTTGCTTTAGTTGCCCTTGGAATTCCGAAGCGAGCAACTGCTCTGCTCCAAGACCGGCTGGGGCATTGCGGGACAGTCGGCGAAGAAAAAATTATGGGATCAGCCACGGCATCCCGATTATCAAGGCACAAGCAATCCAAGGTTTTTTAAAATGCGCATGGTTGAGTGCGACTTGTTCAGCGTATAAAAGTGCAGCCCGGGAACGCCTGCCCGCAACAGTTCCTCACATTGACGCGTGGCATATTCAATGCCAAATTCGGCCGCCGCCTCGTCGTCATCGCGCAGTTCGTCCAGTTTTTTTCGCAACGCCGGGGGAATTTTGGCCCCGCAGAGCCGCGTGAATTTCGTAATTTGCGCGGCGCTAAGGATGGAAACAATGCCCGGTGTCAATGGCGCCCGGACTCCCTGCCCGATCAAATGCTCACGGAAGGCGAAGTAATCCGCGTTATCGAAGAACAATTGCGTCAGCACGAAATCCGCCCCGACATCCACCTTTTCCTTCAGATGCCCCCAATCGTCGAGTTTGCTGATTTTGTTGGCGATATGGCCTTCCGGAAATCCGGCCACACCGACCGAAAAACAGTCGTGCTCCCGGATGAATTGGACCAATTCGGACGCGAACTCGAATCCTCCGGGTGTTTTTTGAAAATCCCGGCCGTCGGAAGGGTCGCCGCGCAACGCGAGAATATTTTTGCAGCCCAGCTCGCGGATTTTTCCCAAAACCGCGCCAACCTCATCGCGCGTGTGATTAACGCACGTAAGGTGCGCCAGCGCGGTCAATTTGTGCTCGCGCTGGATGCGCTCGACAATCATGAGGGTCTTGTCCCGCGTGCCGCCGCCCGCGCCGTAAGTCACCGAACAAAAGTCGGGTTGGGCCTGCGCCAGCGCCGGAATGTGCTTTTCGAGAAGGTTCCGATCGCCTTCGTCGGTCTTTGGCGGAAAAAATTCAAAGGAAACAACCGGTCGCGCGGATGCCCGTTTGGCTGCGTAAATGTCCCGGATGAATTGCATGTTTCCGGCCATTATGAGAATAAAACATGGCAAATCCAAGCATTGGATTGGCATTTGCTCAAAACTTTCTGTCCCATTTTCCACTTTTCGTCTTTAATTCAATGTGCATGGCCACCGCGTCAAAACCGTTCATACCGGAACCGTTCACGCCGCGCGGCATCGCGGCCTTCGCCCGCGCCGGGTTTGGCCGGCTGGTGGCCGCGCAATTTATCTTGGCCTTTATTGCCGCAGGCGCCGTCGCTTATTTTTTCCATGGCGCCTGTTTTCCCGCGGTCCAGGCGGCGCTTGACAATTTGCCTTTAAGGGGTCAAATCAAGTCCGGCCGCCTTGATTGGGCGAGCGGACCGCGGATGCTGGCGGACGGACGTTTTTTTGCTTTCGACGTTGATCCGCACCATTCCGGTCAATGGCGTTCAGCCACCGCGGACTTTCAGATCGAATTTGGCCATGAAACGGTCCGCATTGAGTCGTTATTCGGATACGCTGATTTTTCCTATCCCGCCGGCGAGACTTTGCCG
>JBOHXA010000275.1:0-3194 GCA_050737335.1 Limisphaerales bacterium
AGGCAAAGTCGTTGATTTCGCCGCCGCCGAATATGTACAGCGCGAGCGTGGCCAAAAATACGGTGCCGCTGGTGATAATGGTGCGGCTCAAGGTCTGGTTAAGCGCCTGATTGATGACTTCCTTGAATGTGCCGCGCACGCCCAATTTTAAATTCTCACGGATTCGGTCAAAGATGACGACTTTGTCGTTGATCGAAAATCCGATGATCGTCAAAAGAGCAGCCACGACCGTGTCGTTGAACTGGCGCCCGGAAATGGCGTTGGCGATGCAATAACACCCGATCGTCAAGACCATGTCGTGGAAAATCGCGACGATGGCGCCCAGAGCGAAGGTAAATTCATAACGCAGGGCGACATAGATCAATATGCCGAACATCGCCAAAATGCACGCGATCACGGCCGTATCCAGGATTTGCGCGCCGACGATGGCGCCCACTTCCTGTCGTTCAACGGGCACGAAATGCGCTTGCGGAAAAGAGGTTTCCAACGCCTGCTCGATCCTGGCCGCCGAACCGCTTGCCGCGGCCACGCGCAAAGTCGGTTTTCCGCCGCTGACGTCCTTTTGATACTGGATTTGCGCGTCCTTTTGGCCGACGGCCGCGAGCGCCGAGCGGATTTTGTCAACATCCACCTGCCGGGAAAATTTGAAGGTGGTGGCGTCGCCGCCCAGGAAATCCACGCCGAAGAGTTTATGTCCGCGCGTCACGCCGCCGAAAACCACCGCCGCGAATGCAAAGGCGAAGGTGGCAATGAACAGCGGCCTGGCGGCTTTCATGAAATTGATATTGGCGCTTTTGATGATGTGGGCCATGCTGACGGTTTTGATCCAATTGCGGTCGATCAGGAAGTTGAAGATGATGCGGGTGACGACCAGGGCGGTGAATAAGCTGGCGGCCACGCCGATGGTGAGCGTGACGCCGAAGCCGCGGACTTCGCCGGTGCCTTTCCACCACAAAATGAGAGCGGAGATGAGCGTGGTCACGTGAGAATCGAAAATCGTGGCGAAGGCGCGACCATAACCGGCGGCGATTGCGCCGCGCAGGGACTTGCCCTTGGCCAGTTCCTCGCGCAGGCGCTCATAGATGAGCACGTTGGCGTCCACGGCCATGCCGATGGTCAGGACGATGCCCGCGATGCCGGGCAGCGTGAGGGTTGAGCCAAAACTGCACATGACGCCCAGCAGGATGATGATATTCGTGACGAGCGCGACGTTGGCCGTAAAGCCCGCCAGCCGGTAATAGAACAACATGAACGCGGCGACGCCAATGACCGCCCAAATGGATGCCCACATGCCGCTACGGATGGAGTCGCTGCCCAGCGTGGCGGCAACATCATACGATGAAATGATATGCAGGGGCGCGCGCAATGGATTCTCCAAAATGTTCGCCAAATTTTGCGCTTCTTCCTGGGTAAAATGGCCGGTGATCTGGCAATTGCCCCCCACGATGGGGCCTTCGATAGCCGGCGCGGATTGGAGCTCGCCGTCCAGGACGATTGCCATCAAATGTTCCTGTTTGGTCTGCGGGTCCGGCGCATATTGCGTGGTCGCCGCGGCGAAGTTTTTGGCACCCTCGGGCGTGAGCGTGAAATTAACCACCGGCTCCCCGAAATTGCCATAGCCCACCGAGGCTGCGTTGACGAAGTCGCCCTTCAGCCCGTCCACGGCATTTTTGCTGACGACAAAATGGTCCGGAACCGTCTGACCCGGCTCCATTTCGGCGGATTGCATCACGACGTACCCGGGAGGAACCGGCAAATGGTTCTGAAGGATTTTCTGGCTGTCGTCATTGACCATGCGAAACTCCAGATAGGCGGCTTTCTGAATGTCCTCGCGCGCCGCCTGCTTTACCGATTCGGACAGACCGGGCATCTGGATCAGAATTTGGTCGTTGCCGACGGGTTGAATGACCGGTTCGGCAACGCCCAAGGCGTCCACGCGCTTGCGGAGCACCTCGACAGCCTGGTCCACCGCGCCGTTAATAGCCGATGCGCGGTTGACGACATTGGTCGTAATAAAATTCGTATCCATTTCGACCAGGTACGACGTGCCGCCCTGCAAATCCAGGCCGAGCTTGATTTTGCCGGAAGCGTCGCGTTGAAGCTGGTTCAGAATGAACGTGGAGGGGTGGAGTTGGGCCCCGGCGTTGATGAATGGGAAATAGGCCTGAATGTCATTGGTGTTTATGGCTTGGCTCAAATCCACAAACTCCGCGCTGTTGGTATTGCTCTGATGCAACGCTTCGGCCGTCCGGAGAATATTGGTAAAAGTGGCGTCCGTCGCTTCCGCCCGCGACGCGAATTGCCGGATCAAGTCCTGGGACGTGGGCGGATACATCTGGTAAAGGGCCCAAAGGACGATGAGGACCACTACGACAAACTTCCAACGGTCGTTCTTGTTCATGCTGAAGGTTGAGTGCCGTCGCCCTGGACGATCTCAGTGATGGAGGCTTTGGTTATTTCCATTTTCGCGTCGGCGGACCGCAGCGAAACGATCTTTTCCTTGACCGTAAGGACCACGCCGACAATGCCGCCGGAGGTGACGACTTTATCACCCGCTTTGACAGTGGACAGGAGCTTGGCCAACTGCTTGGCGCGCTGCTGTTGGGGCCGGATGCTCATAAAATACATGATGACCACCACGAGTATCAGCGGGATAAAAATGCCGCCACCACCAAAGAAGGAAGGCGGCTGGGCGGCGTGCCCGGCCCCGGCGTTCTGAGTCGTCGAAGCGCCTTGCGCCGATGGCGAGGCTGCTGTTGTTTGCGCGGGCGCGGGCGCGTTGGCTAGAATGACGTTGCAGTGCATATAAAGATGAACGGACAATTTAGCGGAACATCACTGGATGGCAAGAGGAATTGGAAGGCTTGAATGATTGTTGATGGATAAATGGGTTCCGGGATTTCCGAATTATTGAATGCCGTAATTTTTTGTTTTGGAAGGGCACTGGCGACTCAGATTGAGTCGGAGCGCGCTCACGCGGCGCGGCCACGGAAGCGAGGGGTGTAGCAGCGAACATCAGTTCGCTCCTGGTTTTTTTAGACAGGATTAAAAGGATGGAGTCTTTCGACAACGGCTTTGGGCAAACGGGGTCTTCATCCTGTTCCATCCTGTTCATCCTGTCAAAACCTCCTGGCATTTTAAGACAAAATTCATCCTCTCACGCGACGCTGCCACGGAAATGAGGAGCGTAGCAG
>JBOHXA010000276.1:0-1284 GCA_050737335.1 Limisphaerales bacterium
ATCCAGGCGGATGCATTTCAGCCCGCCTTGATCATCTCGCAACCGCAAAATGCGACGGTTTTCACAGGCGGAACGGCGTCCTTCCAGGTAACAGCCTTGCCGTCCGGAGTGGATTACAATTGGAGCTTTAACGGAACAAATATTCCCGGAGCCACCTCGTCCACCCTAACGTTGACGAATATCTCAACCACGCAGGCCGGGAACTATCAGGTTGCCATTTCCACGCCTTCTCCCTATGTGGCCAATGACGTTCTTGGCGGGCTGTCGTTTAACCTGGTCAGTTCCCTGGTGGATGTTCCGCAAAACGCGAGTCTTGAGCCGGATGGATCCGTAAACGGGATGACGGTGCAGGCCTGGGTGCGCAGCACCGGTCCGGGCGCTTACAAATACATTGTAACCCAGCCCATTCCCGGCGTGGCCTCGTACGCGCTCTATACCGGTGGAAACGGCGGAGCGTACTTTTACGTCTATCTGGATGGTGGCAGCCTGATCCTCTCGTCTGGAGCCAATCCTTCAACCCTATGGGATGGAAACTGGCATCAACTGACCGGCGTCTATGATGGCGAATACGTCCACCTGTTCGTTGACGGGTCGGAAATTCTCCCGGCGACGGACAGCCTTGTGGGCGGGTCCATTGACTACACGAACGCCTCCGACTTCATCATTGGCGATTTCTCGTCGCCTCCTTCGGGAGACCTTTTCGGCGGGGACATTGGCGACGTGAAAGTGTTTAGCCAGGCGCTGGCAACAAATGAGGTGATGACATCCTTTACAAACGTCACGTTCGGCGCCTCGGGCACCAACGGTCTTATTAGCTGGTGGCAGGGTAATGGGAACCCGCTCGACTCATACGGATTAAATAACGGGCGGATTGTGCCTCCCGGAGGTGGCGTGGTTTTAAGCGACGTGGCGACACTGACGGTGCAATTGTCGCCTCCAGGCATCATAAACGCGGCTCAAACTGGCGGCGTTTTCCATGCAACGCTGGTTGGTCCCACTGGGCAAACGTATGTGATCCAACGCGCACGCAGCCTGGCCAGCCCGGAATGGATTCCGATCGCAACAAATGTCGTTCCATTCACGTTTACGGATACCACTAGCGGCAACGCACAGTCGTTTTATCGGTCAGTCAACCAATAAACGGACACGAGAACGGGAATGGCGCGTGAATTTTCGAACTGTCAGGGTTGTCAGGCTCAATCGTCAGCCAGCCGGGGTTCGCCCTGGCTGGCGACGGCGAAAAGGTTTTACCCTGATTGAGTTGCTGGTCGTGATTGCGATCAT
>JBOHXA010000277.1:0-1375 GCA_050737335.1 Limisphaerales bacterium
ATTAAAAGCCGGCGGCCAGAGGCCGCCGCTACAACTGCCGTCTTCCGAGCGGAGCGAATCGCCCCAGGATGACAACGCAGGAACGGTTTCCAATAAACTCTAGCCGCCCGCTTTCGTCTTTTTGATAATGCCAGCGCCTTCTTTGATCGTGATGATCTGATTGGCGGCAACATGCGCAAACTTCTCGATCTTCCACGTGGTAGGCCATTTCACTTCGATCACATCTGCAAACTTGGCTTCGCCCAGGCCGAAGTGCAGCCGCAGATCGCTTTGCGACATCACGCTGCCGCCGCTTGCAACTTCATTCACCTGCCGGTGCTTTCCCGTGGTGACGTAAACGCGCGCACCGATTGCGGTGCGATTACAGTGCGCACCGATCAGCTTCAGTTTGATCCAATTTTTTTTGTTGCCGCCGATATTGTGCAGTAGCGAAGGCGTTTCGTTCATGTTCAGGATCAGCACATCGATGCCGCCGTCGTTATCGTAATCCCCGAAGGCGCAGCCGCGGCTGGAGTGTCTTGCGTTCACGCCCGGCCCCATGAGCTGGGAAACGTCCTGAAACTTGCCGTTTCCCAGATTGTGGTAAACAATCCGGGGTTCTTTGAAGGTCTCATCCAGATGCAGTTTGTCGATTTCGGGATAAACATGGCCGTTCGCCTGAAAGATGTCGGCCCAGCCGTCGTTATCGTAATCAGCAAAGCCGCATCCCCAGCCAACGTACTGCGTGTTGACCCCAACGCCTGAGACGAAGGTGACATCTTGAAAAGTGCCGTCGCCGTTGTTGCGGTAAAGGTCGCAGGTGTCGTCGGAAAAATTCGTCTTGAAAATGTCCAGGTTGCCGTCGCAGTTGTAGTCGGCCACGCCCACGCCCATGCCGGACTGCTCCTGCCCGTCTTCGTTATAAGCGACGCCGGCCATAACTCCGACATCCGTGAAGGTGCCGTTGTGATTGTTGTGGAACAGGATGCTGGGTTCGGAATCCACGGCCACGTAAATATCGGGCCAGCCGTCGTTGTCGAAATCGTATGAAACGGGGGTAATGGAATAACGAGGGCCCGCCTTTGAAATACCGGCCTTTTCGGTGACATCGGTAAAAGTGCCGTCGCCGTTATTGTGGTAAAGAATGTTGTAGCCGCCGGGCAGGCCGCGCGGCCCGCACATCACCGGGAAGCCCTTGTATTGGCAATTGCTGGTTTGCCCAGGCGCGGGCACCTTGTTGATATCAAAAACAATGTAGTTGGCGACAAAAAGGTCAAGATGCCCGTCTCGGTCATAATCGAGAAAGCAGCAGCCCGAACCCCAGCGGACTTCGTCCTTTTGCACCCCGGCTTTTTTCGAGACATCGGTAAACGTGCCGTCGCCGTTGTTGTGGAAG
>JBOHXA010000278.1:0-20285 GCA_050737335.1 Limisphaerales bacterium
CAAACTAATCGGCCTGCCCTATCCGGCCGGACCGCGGATGGATATACTCGCCGGGCAGGGCGATCCGAAAGCATTTGATTTCCCAAGGCCGTTGATCAACGACCCCGGCGATGATTTCAGTTTCAGCGGTCTGAAAACGTCGGTGCGCTATTTTCTGCGGGACCACCCGGGACTTATGAATGATGAAAAAAAAATCCGTGATTTGTGCGCGGGCATTCAGTCATCCATTGTGGACGTTCTCGTGACCAAAACCATTCGCGCCGCCCAACGGGCGGGCGTTCGTTGTGTGACCGCATCCGGCGGGGTCACCTGCAACCGTGTCCTGCGCCGGGACTTGGAAACGGCCTGTCAGAAAAAGGGATTCCATTTACGCCTGGCCGATCAAACATTGTGTACGGACAATGCCGCGATGATTGCCGTTCTGGCAGAGAGAAAGCTCCGTGCCGCGGCTCCAGCGACGCCACTGGACGCGGAAATCGAGCCTGGCATGCAGCTTTGAATTTACAATTTACGCCACCGTATTTTGATTTGCCCAAAATACCGAATTGCGTGAAATTACGCCATGGCATCAGAAACGTTTAGGGCGAGCCGTTGGACACATGGAAATCATCTTTTTCCCACGTTCATTGAGATTGCCACGAATGCCGTCATCCGCCGCAAACGCTCCTGGTTTCGCATGGACGAGATGAGCATCAGTCTCTCCAAAGTCGCGTCGGTACACATTCGGGCCGGAGTATTCTGGTCAGATATTCTCATCGAATCCACGGGTGGCGCCGACCCGATGAGAAGCCATGGCCATAAAAAGGCCGACGCTCTCCGCATCCGGGACCTTATCCAAATCGCCCAGGGAACACTCGGCGGCCAGCCGCAGGAAAATATCAACCTGAGTTGACTGTTTTTGCGCCGATTTCAAAAGTTTGCGTCAAATGCATTCGCAAGATTCTGATTTGCGTTCATCTGCGAACCGCGGATCAAATTCCGGGCTAAAAAAGAAAACTGAAAAGTGTTGTTCCTTTTTCGGTTTTTCCTTTTAACTTTTTCTTTTCAATGACTGACCGTTTGCCCATTTACGACATCGAGGAGCAAATCGTTTCGCGGCTGAAATCAGATTCCAGATTAATTCTTTCGGCGCCTACAGGTTCGGGCAAATCCACGCAGGTGCCCCAAATGCTGTTGAAGCATGGCCTGCTCGGCGCCGGCCAGGTCGTCATTCTCCAACCGCGCCGGTTGGCCGCCCGTTTGTTGGCTGCCCGCGTTGCGAGTGAACTACAGGTCAAATTGGGCGACGAAGTCGGCTACCAGATCCGTTTCGAAAATTGCGCATCCGGGCGCACAAGAATCCGTTTTGTGACCGAGGGAGTGTTATTGCGCCAAATGATCGAAGACCCGGCTCTTACAGGCGTTTCGGTCCTCGTATTCGACGAATTCCACGAGCGTCATCTTTACGGCGATATCACCCTGGCACGCGCGCTGGATTTACAGGAGCAGGCACGCCCGGACCTGAGCCTTGTGGTAATGTCCGCCACGCTGAACGCCGTCGAATTGGAAACTTATTTAAACACCACCCGGAGTCCGGTCGGCGGAAATAAATTTCGTTCCTCCATTCTTTCCTCCGGGGGCAGGCGGCATTCCGTGGATATCGAATATGCCGCCCAGCCGTCTTACACCGACAAACGGCCCGTCTGGGAACAGGCTGCCGACGCCTTTTCACGTTACGTTCAAACCGGTGGCGAAGGCGACGTGCTCATTTTTATGCCGGGCGGTTTTGAAATTTCGCAAACCATTGAAGCCATACGGAACACGTCGGAATCCAAAGGGTTTATTCTTTTGCCTCTGCATGGAGAACTGGAGCCAAAACTTCAGGATGCCGCCGTCGCCCGGTATGACCAGCGCAAGGTCGTTGTGGCCACGAACGTCGCTGAGACATCCCTGACGATTGACGGTATTCGCCTGGTCATAGATAGCGGACTGGCCCGTATTGCCCGTTACGATCCCAATCGCGGCATTAACACCCTGCTCATCGAGCGCATTTCACAGGCCTCCGCCGAGCAGCGCTCCGGCCGCGCCGGCCGCACGGCCTCGGGTGTGTGCAAACGGCTTTGGTCGAGCGATGAACATGCGCACCGCCCCGCCCGCGAATTGCCGGAAATCAAACGCCTCGACCTGGCGGAAGTCGTGCTCACCCTCAAAGCTGCCGGTGTCGGCGACCTCAGAGAATTCCGGTGGCTCGAAAAACCCGATGAAATTTCGCTTGATCGCGCTGAGGAACTCCTGTGCGACCTTGGAGCATTGGGATCGAACCTTAACCGGCGTCGGACGGCGGAAGATTTATCACATCAGACGGAGCGCCCGGCTCGGATCCCTTCCGGGGGAGTGGTCGAAGGTTCGCGATCAAACGTCCATCCGCCGACGGCGCAGCGACCCGTCCCTGCCTCGGCAATCACCGTCGTTGGCCGCAAAATGCTCGCCTTCCCGCTGCACCCGCGTTACTCGCGGATGCTGCTGGCCGCGCAGGAATACAGTTGCGTGTATCAGGCTGCGCTCGTCGCCGCGCTCACGCAGGGCCGGGACCTCCTCCTGCGCAACGTTGACCGCGACACCAATTCCGCCCGCGAGGATTTGCTGGGCGGCAAAGCCTCGTCCGATTTCTGGATTCTCATGCGCGCATGGAACTATGCGGCAAAAAACCACTTCCGCCTGGATGCCTGCCGCCGGCTGGGCATTCACGCCCTCACAGCACGGCAGGTCGGGCCGCTCCTCGAACAGTTCCTGCGCATCGCCGAACGGGAAGGGCTTGATGCCGCGCCGGGGGAAGTCAAAGACGACGCCCTGCAAAAGTGCATCCTGATTGGTTTCAGCGATCGCGTCGGACGGCGGCTCGACCAGGGAACGCTCCGATGCGAACTCGTCCACAACCGTCGCGGCGTTCTGGCCCGCGAAAGCGCCGTGCAGCACGCCGAAGTCTTCGTCGTGTCGGAAATTCGCGAAGTGGAAACACGCGACAAGGATGTCAGCACGATCCTTTCGCTGGCCACTGCCATTGAGATTGGGTGGCTGCGCGAACTTTTTCCGGACGATATTTCATCCGAGTTGAGGGTTCAATTTGACCCGGCCCAAAAGCGAGTGGTCGCGGCCGAGTTGCTCCGGTTTCGTGACCTTGCGCTGTCGGCGCGACGGGTGGAACCGCCCCCGGCCGCCGCTGCCGCGCGGATTCTGGCCTCTGAAATCCTTGCGGGACGATTGCCGCTGCCCAATTGGGACCATGCCGTGCAACAATGGATTGCGCGCCTGAATCTTCTGTGCGCGCATTGCCCGGAACTTCAGTTGCCACCCTTTAATGACGAGGACAGGCAACACGTCATCGAACAGCTTTGCCAGGGCGCCGTTAGTTACAAAGAAATCAAGGAATGTGAAGTTATGCCCGTGATTACCTCCTGGCTTTCACAGACGCAGCGCGAACTTTTGGACAAACACGCGCCCGAGCGATTGTCCCTGCCCAATGGCCGCGCGCCGAAGGTCACCTACGAAAAGGGTAAATCGCCTTTTATCTCATTGCGCATCCAGGAACTTTACGACGTGACCCAAACGCCCAAAATTGCCCTGGGCCGAATGCCCGTCACCGTCCACATTCTGACGCCCGGCATGAAACCCATCCAGGTTACGCAGGACCTGGCGAATTTTTGGCGCGAACACTACCCGAAAATTAAATCCGAGCTTGCCAGGAAGTATCCGAAGCATCTTTGGAGATAACAGCGTGGGAAAGAATAGATGTCCGGCGCCAGAGCCATAACGCCGCCGCGCACAGGCCCGACAGCGCGGCGGGGAACGGCTCCGGCACCGGACCAATGGCGCTGTTATCGGTTCGTTTCTATCTTATAAAGCAAATCTGCGGAAAGGTTACCAAACCCGGCAAATAAATGACCGGCAGGCGCCTGCGGACATTCTTCTGGCGCCGGACGGCAGATTCGGTCCCATCGGGTTCCGTAGAGATCAAGTGCGGCGACAGACGCGGCGAGGCATTTGCCAAATTCCGCAGCAGCGCCGAAGCCGCGCTGGAAACGAATCCCGCATTCTCATATCCGTCGCAATACAACGCGCGGATGATAAATTCATCAGAAATTTGCTTCATCCATACCAATATAAAGGAAATCCCCGGAGAGGTTACACGGGCAGAAGTTTTTTATCGGCAAAAATTTGGAAGATCGCCGTTATTTGCTCCCAGTCAGAAATAAAATGACGGCCAACAGAGCGATAAGAATTACGATCACGCCAGCCGCAATGGCGATTTTTGGCCCAAGCCGACGGGTCGTCTTTGGGGTTCGTCGCAGCCGTTTGAATGGCAGGGCAGCACGCGCAGCCGCCTGCGCTTCAGCCACGAGGCCGGCCGGCCGACTCGAATGAACCGGCGGCGCGCCCGGCTTGGGGCCGGTTTCTTCCGTCGAGAGCATCGTCTGCGCAATCTTTTCCACGTCTGTCTTGATTTGGCCGACCTGCTGATAGCGCCGTTCGGGCTCTTTTTCCAGCGCATGGATCACGACTTCATCCAGACGCGGGTCTGTTTCAAGCTTTTGCGATGGCGCCTGGAATTTACCCAACGGCAATTCGCCGGTCAGCATTTCGTAAAAAACCACGCCCAGCGAATAAATGTCGGCGCGCGAATCCACGATTTGCGGATTTTCAATTTGTTCCGGGGCCATGTAAAGCGGCGTCCCCACAACGTCCATCGTCCCGGTCAACGATAGGTTGCCGGGAAGATTCAACATTTTGGCGATGCCAAAATCGGCGATCTTCACCTGACCATTTTTATCGAGCAAAATATTTTCCGGTTTGATGTCCCGATGGATCACGCCCTGATCATGGGCATATTGCAGGGCATCGCAAATCTTTGGCACAATCCCCACCGCTTCGGCGGCAGAAAGCCTTCGCGCGCGAAACAATTCCCGAAGTGTCAGCCCGTCCACAAATTCCATCAGCAGATAGAATCGGCCGTCGGCCTTGCCAAAATCATAAACCGTGACAATGTTGGGATGGGACAGAGCGGCCAGCGTGCGGGCTTCGCGTTCGAAACGCTCGGCAAATTGCGGCGACCTTTGCTTTTCGGGAAATAAAAATTTCAATGCCGCAAAGCGGGCGGATTGCCGTTGGCGCACTTTATACACGGCTCCCATTCCACCATGCCCGGCCAATTCCATGATCTCCAGAGAGGGGAAGCTTTTCGCCACGTCTTGAATCGGGGCCAGGACAGTTGCCAATTTCCCGTCGGTTGATCTGTTGCCCGAGCGGGTTTCAAATCCGGCGCGCAACAGGCATTCCGGGCACAGGCCCTGGGGCGCCCCGGGAACGATTGTCGTCCCGCAAACCGGGCAAACCGGGTAGGTTTCCATAGCTTTCGGTAATGGATATATAAAACAAGCCGAATCTGACGGTGAAAAGGAATTCTACCGCCGCGTCAAAACCGCAAATAAATAACGCAGTTCCTCATCAATCTCTTCCGGCACGGCAACGGTGCTCGCGATTTCATCCCGAAGCAATTGGCGGTACCGCTGGCGCAAGCGATGAACCGTCACTTTGACCGAACCCTCGGTAATCCCCAGTATGGACGCGAGCGTCGCGTAGGGTTGGGCTGAGCTGTCGCCGAGCAGGCATGGCTTCAAAGCTTCGAACATTTCCTTTTTGTTTTCCTGCTCGAATTCAGCGGCCAGCCGCCCCATCACGTGGTCCAGCAACGTCAAGGCCCATCGCCATTCAAAGCTTTGTTCCGGCGTAAAGGAAGATTCCGGAATGTTGTAGGAGAGGGGTTGCCAGGTATAGCGGTTTTCCGCTTCATTTCGTTCCAACGGAATAATCTTTCCGCCCCCGCGCTTTTGCGCCCGGCTCTTGTCCCATTCGTTCGACAAAAAATTACTAATGCTCGTCAGGAGGAATGAACGAAAGCGGCCACGTTGCGGATCGGCCTTTTCAAGCCATTTCCGATCAAGCAACCATGCAAAAAAATCCTGCGTCAAGTCCTCGGCATCCGCCGGGGAATACCCCCGCCGGCGCACATACGCGTACAGTGGATACCAGTAGGTACGACACAGTGTCTCCAAGGCATCTTGCGCCTGCTCGAATTGACCCCGCCCAGCCGTCAAAATAACCGACCATTGAGTCGTCGCGAAAACCCGCCGCGGACTCAATTCACCGTGGGGCGAAGGGTGCGCCTCCGATTTTGATTGTACGTCCGTGCTCAACAGATATCAATTTGCTCCTCAAAGAAGTGAAAGGCAAGCCTCCACGAAATGCGCAAAGAGGGCTATCCTCTTTGACGATTGACAGGAACGGGCATAAGCAGCTATAAAGCAACGGCATACGTATAATCGAAAGAATCCACTCTGCTTTCTCGTCGTTGCGCAAGCGGCAGTTGTTTTATCGTTGAACGGCCAGGACGTCGTGGCGCCGGGCGCAACTCTGCAAAAGCTGGCCGGCGGTTTCGCATACACCGAAGGGGCCACCAGTGATGCCGCCGGAAACGTCTTTTTCGTGGACCAACCGAACAATCGCATCATGGAATGGAATACGAACGGACGGTTGTCGGTCTTTATGCACCCATCCGGGCACGCCAATGGCATGGAGTTTGATGCCCGCGGCAATCTGATCGCTTGCGCGGATGAACACAACGAGCTTTGGCAAATCTCGCCGGCAAAGGCCGTGACAATCCTGGTGACGAATTTTGAAGGAAAGTATCTCAACGGCCCCAATGACGTTTGGATTGCGCCTGGGGGCGGCATTTATATGACCGACCCCTTTTATCGGAGGGATTGGTGGGATCACACGACGATGGCCCAGCCCGGCGAGGACATCTATTACTTATCGCCTGACCATAAACATCTGAGCCGCGTGGCGGATGACCTGAAAACCCCCAACGGCATTACGGGCACGCCGGATGGAAAGACCCTTTATATCTCTGATCTCGGCGCGGGCCGGACGTGGCGCTACGACATTTTGGCTGACGGATCACTAACCAATAAGACGCTCTTTTGCCCAATGGGTTCCGATGGAATGACGATGGATGAGGACGGCGACGTCTATTTGACAGGCCACGGTATCTGGATTTTTAACAAAAACGGAGAGCAAATCCGCCACATTGACGTTCCCGAACCCTGGACGGGCAATCTCTGTTTCGGTGGTCCCGGTCATAAAACGCTTTTCATCACAGCCGGCAAATCCTTTTACAGCATTCAAATGCGCGTGAAAGGCGCAAACGCGGCAAAGTAGCTGTGGCAGGGACGGCCCGAACTAATCGCAAGTGGCGCTGGACCGCTCTCCGCGCCGCGTGATGGCATCTGCTCGCCATCGGCGCTATGACATCAACGTCATTGAGTTATTGTCTGCGGCGTCACTGTTGGCACGCAACGCGGGCCCCCTGGCGTCCAGTCCAGTCTATCCACGCACATTTGGCGTTCCGTCATCCGCCTGTTCCATGCGTGGTAGATCACGTATTGGGTTTTCCCGTCCGGGCCGGTCACAATCGAAATGCCTCCTGGCCCAATAACTTTGCCGGGCACGGCGCTCAAAACCCGCGCATGGTCGCCTGCTCCCGTGTACGGACCCAGTGGATGGTCCGCCACTACATAGTCCACGCCATAGCGGGAGGTTTGCCAGTTGGACCCGCTGTAAAAACAATAATACTTGCCCTCATGTTTCAGCACGCACGGTCCCTCGATCGTGTGCCAGGCGGCAAACGTCTTGTGAAACACCTCCATCCGCCGATGCGCCTGATAAAGTGTCCAACCGTACGCTGGACGCACCACAACGCGGCAGTCATGGCCGGAAGTTGTCATCTTGAGCAAACGATTCACCTCGATGCCGGTGCCCGCGTGGTATCCGGGAGAATCATAGGGAAAATCGCACGCGTCGAAGAGATACCATTGGCCGTCATTATCGCGGAATGGAAAGGGGTCAATCGTAAATCGGTTTCTCTGGCAGTCGGCCAGGACCGCGCCGCTGTCCAGGTAAGGGCCTTGCGGTTTATCGCTGACGCCAACACGAATGACAAAATGTTCGGGATATTCGTCACCCATGGCATAATAAAGATAGTATTTGCCCTTGTTTTCCGTGATTTCCGGCGCCCAATACTGGTAATTGGTGTTGGCAAAGGGTGGGATGAGGGCGCCACCGAGCCGTTCCCAGTGAACGAGATCGCGCGAGTATAACAGCGTAAAGATTCGTCCGTCAGGCAAACGGCCATTTCCCGTTGTCCCGAAGGCATAGTAACGTTCACCGAACTTTTTGACAGACGGATCGGGCATGTCCCCGGCATAGACGGGATTGGAGTAGGTGACCGTGATGGCGGCTTTTGGTCGCCCGGTTGAACAACTTGCCAGAAGGACCATGGATAAAAGCGGAATCAGCCTCGAAATAAATCTATGCATGACAGGGCAAATGATAGGCTTCCATCACCGGGGGCGCGATCCCGGAATTGCGACCGGGCATATTTGCGCCCGTGGTAATTCGCTTCTTGCGGCGGGTGAAACATCTCGTTCGCCCGTCCAAATCATCCGCTAATACGTTTCAACGCAGCTTTCAATGCTTTACTTTCCCTCCCATCCAATTGAAAAATGTCTAGTGCCGAGTTTCCGGACATTCCGTTTTGCCTCGCCCCTCTGCGGCATTCTATTCGCCGCGGCGCAAATGTTCGCCGCCGCGCCGGATTCGCCCTTCATCGTAGATTCATGGAGCGCTGAAAATGGTTTGCCCGACAATGAGGCCAATGCAGTCGTCCAAACCAAAGATGGCTACCTTTGGATTGGCACGGCCCACGGTCTGGCAAGGTTCGATGGCATCCACTTCACCACGTTCGACGAAATGAATACGCCGGCTCTAAAAAGCGATGACATCGTTTTTTTATTTCAGGACTCCCGGACCAATCTTTGGGTCGGTACGCAGTCCTCCGGTTTGGCCATGATCCACAATGGAAAAATACGGAGTTTTGAATATGACACCTCGGGCATTGGTCCGGTTACCGCGGCTAGCCAGGGCGGCGACAATGACATTTATTTCTATTCGCAAAATGGGCTGGCGCGGTATCACTCGGGCCAAATGACTTATTATTCCGGCGTTCATTCCCTGCAATTGGAAGTCCTGGCGCAGCATTGGATCGTGCCCTCGCCGCAAGGCGGCGGATGGGAATTGGGAAACGGCAGGATCAAAAAGACCGAGAGGAATGGACGAGAAAGGGATTTTGGACCTTGTCCCTGGAAAGCCCCGGTCGAAGCGGCGTGCGAAGACCCCGCGGGCAACCTTGTCGTGGGCACGCTCGGAGAAGGGATTTTTTGGTTCAATGGCCCCGGGCATTATCGGCACATTTCCATGGACGACGGTTTGTCTTCCGACCTGGTGGTTTCGCTATGCTTTGACAGCGAAGGAAACCTCTGGGTTGGCACGGACGGACGCGGCTTGGACCGCGTTAAAAGAAAAATTTTCGGCTCTCCGGAGAATTTTCATCCTTGGGCCGTCCAGTCAGTTTCTGAAGACGCGGCGGGCGGTATCTGGGCCGCAATCACGACAGCAGGGGTTTCCTATTGGCAAAATAATGTCACCCGGGTTTATCCACTGGCGCAAAGGTGCGAGGCATGGAGTGTGCTGGTGGACCACCGTCAGGACGTCTGGGCCGGGTCGCGGGACGAAGGGTTGTTTCTGCTCCGGGCCGGACATTTTTCGCCTGTGCTTCCGGCAAATATTCTCGGCCAGGATGTTTTTGCTCTGTTCGAGAGTCGTGACGGACGGCTTTGGGCCGGCAGCGGAAACGGTTTGGGCTGTTGGGACGGACATCAGTGGAAATTATTCGACACCCGTGACGGCTTGTCCGGAAATGGCGTCCGTGCCATCGCGGAGGACCCCGCGGGTCATTTATGGGTCGGAACCCAGGATAGCGGGTTGGATTATTTTGACGGCCGGAAGTTCACCTGGTACCGGACGACCAACGGCCTGCCCGGCGATGACATTTCCTGCCTGTACGTTGACAGCGACGGAGTTTTATGGGTCGGCACGTCTGCGCACGGCCTGGCGCGTTTGAAAAATGGAGTCTGGAAATGTTTTTCCAAACGCGACGGTCTGGCCAGCAACAGCATCGGCTACATTATTGGCGACGACCAAGGCTGCTTATGGATCGGTTCAAATAGTGGATTGATGCGCATTTACCGTTCGGCCTTTGATGGAACGAATTCCCTGGCGTGCCGCGTCTATGGACGGGCCGATGGCCTGCCCAACCGCGAATGCACGAGTGGTTCCCAGCCGTCCGCCATCCGCTCGCGCGACGGCCGATTATGGTTTCCCACCATCGAAGGCCTGGTTTGGGTGCAGCCTTCGAAAATCAATCCAAACAGTCGTCCGCCGCAAGTCCTCATCGAGTCCGTGCGGGTGGACAATCAGGAACAAAACACAAACTCTCTCAATTCCGCCTGGAGTTCCTCCATCACTATTCCGCCCGGTAATAACCAACTGGATGTTAATTATACGGCCCTGAACTTTTCCTCGCCCCAGGCGGTGCGCTTCCGCTATCGGCTCGAAGGGCACGAATGGATCGAGGCTGGCGATTCGCGGGTCGCTCATTATACCGAATTGCCGCCGGGCCATTACAAATTCCATGTCATCGCGTGCAATGAAGACGGCATTTGGAACACAAACGGCGCTGTTTTGAACATCGTCGTCCGTCCCCAATTCTGGCAGACAGCCCGATTCCGTGCCGCGGTCATTCTCGTGGCTCTTGCCGCGATTGTGGGCATTGTCAGTTACGTTTCCACGCAAAAATTGCACCGCCAGGTCCAATTGTTAAAACAGCGGGAAGCGCTTGAACACGAACGCGCCCGCATTGCCCGCGACCTTCACGATCAACTTGGCGCCAACCTCACTCAGGTCGCCCTCCTTGGCGAAATGGCCGAGGCGGACAAACATTTGCCTGACGAAGTCGGAGAGCACAGCCGGCAAATTTCCCAGACAGCCCGCGAAACGACGCGGTCCCTGGATGAAATCGTCTGGGCCGTGAACCCCTCGAATGACACGCTCGAAGGCCTGGCAAATTACGTTTGCAAATATGCCCAGGAATATCTGGCGCTGGCCAATCTTCCGTGCCGCGTGGATGTCCCGGCGCAATTGCCCGCCGCGGCCATTCCACCGGAAGTGCGTCACAACGTCTTTTTGGCGTTCAAGGAGGCTGTTCACAATGTCGTTAAACACGCGCAGGCTCATGAGGTCTGGCTACGCCTGTCCCTGCATCCCGGACAACTCGTGCTTCAGGTGGAAGACAACGGACGCGGCCTGGACAAGCAGGCGGTCTCGAATCGAAATGGCTTGCGCAACATGAAAAAGCGCATGGAGGACATTGGCGGCGACTTTTCCATTTCGCCCGGCGTCAACGGGGGCGCTCTGGTGCAACTGACCGTGCCATTGAATGGCGTTGACGCGTTAAAAGGTTAATCAATTATTAAATTCAAAGGCATCCAGCGCGGGCAAGGCGCGGCCGTCGAAGTCAAAGAGCGCGGTGTTGTCCACCACATTGGGTTGGCCCAATTCCCAGCCTTCGCCAAGGACGCAAATAAAGACAGGGTCCCAATACAAATCGCCGAGGCATTCGCCACAGTTGACGAGTTTGAGGGCGTTAAGACAATTCAACATGAACTCTTTTTGTCCCAGCGGCGTGCTCGCAAAGGGCTCTGGTCCGTTATTAGCCAGTTGACCAGGATAACCGGCGCAAGTGTTCGTATTCCAGTTATAACCCGTTTCCATAATGAGAATCGGTTTTTGAAAAGTTGAATATAAAGCGTCTATTTGATCCCGCGCCTCTTCGGCCGTCAAATCCGTCCAATAGGGATAGTAAGAACAACCGGTAATGTCCCATGACACGCCCTCGTCGAGCGCCTGGTTCAGAAAATAAGTCACGGCGCCGGCGCTTACCGTGTTCATGTGCAAAATGACTTGCGCGGACGGAGCGACCGCTTTGACGCCGCCATAAGCGATCTTGAGGATTTGGGCCAATTGCTGCCAGTTGGTGGTGCTGCCAAAGGGAAGCAAAAAACCGCCGTTGTTGATTTCGTTGCCGAGTGAAACGTATTGGGGCGTGGTGCCCTGCGCCTGCATCTGTGCCATGAAATTGGTGGTAAAGTTATAAACATCGTTGGTGAGCTGCGCAAAGGAATCGTTCGTCCAGGTCCGCGGGACATTGTTTGCCCACCCATCGCTGTAATAAAACGTCAGTTCAATTTGAAAGCCCAATGCCTTTGCCTGGCGCGCCAGATCCAGAATATTGGTTGGGCTTTGAATGCCTTCCGGCAGATCGCTATTGGCGGGACTGGGATCATTGTACAAGCGTAGTCGGACAATGTTGCATCCGTGATTCTTCAAAATTTGCAGGCATGGCGTCGCGACGCCATTGGTTTCGTAATACACGCCGCCGCCCTGTTCCACATACGTCAATTCGGACACATCGCCGCCCTTTAAGAAATGATACGGCACATCGTCCTTGATTAGTTGGAGTTGATCGACCTGGCACCAATCGCCGCCGTTCCCGTCACTTGAGTTAATGGATACCATGCATTGTCCATTCGTCACAATAATTCCCCGGACGACGGTATTGGTCCACTGCGCCGACATGGGAAGGCTGGTCATGCTGCCGTTGCCGCTGAGGTAACACGCATCCTGCCCGCCGCTATTTCTGACCATGGCGGCAAGCTTGTAATAGCCATTGGGCAAACACGTGACCAGTTGATATGTCTGCGCCTGGTATGGGGCAGAATTGCTCTGCCGCAGGGAATACGAGCCGGAAAACGCATCGCCCACGACAAGCGATACTGCCGCGGCGTTGCCTGAAGTGGCCCAGTACGCCGCCAAATTGTTTGACTCAAAATCGCCGTCCTGCAACCCGCTGATGGGAAACGCCGCCAGGCGATAAAAGGTGCTGGCCGAATTCACAGGCGCCCTCACCGATGCCCGTCCTGAAGCGGCGAAATCATTTTGCCATGTTCCATCCATGAAATTGGTTGCGCTTTGGAGGCAAACGTTCAACGCGCCGGGCCATGAGAGCATTACCGCGCCGTTTGAAACCGATCCGACCGACAAGGCCCCCGTGCCGGAGGCCCTAATCGTAAAGTTATCGAAATTGAACGTTCCGCCGCTGCCCGTGTGGACAAAAACCAATCCCGCGCCGGTGATATTGCCATCGAGATTGCTCGAACTGGGCGCCCCGATGATAGCGCGGTTGGCTGTCCCGTTGCCACTCACGGTCAGCGAATCCCACAGCGATGCTTCGGCGTTAAATGCAACCGAATAGGTCGCGAACGAGCCTGTGGATGATGGGACGGGCAGGGCATTGGCTGACACAAACCAGTTGCCGCCGTTGATTTGCACGGCAAACCTCGCGGTCACGTTGTCGGGATTCAGATAGGGTTGAATATCCACCGATAGAGCAATTCCCGAGTAAAGAGCCGGATCAATGGTTGGAAATGCCGCCCCGGCGGTTTCGGTTAAGGCGACGGATGTATAAAAGGCCGTCGTGGCAGGCGCCGCTTCATAAGCGAACACCGCCCCGAGGCCGCCGCTCTGCTGATAAAGGCGAGCAGGGCTGTCTGGAATATCGTTGGCCCAGCCCACGGAACTAACCGGCAAATTCCCGGTTATCGCGCCATAGGGAAAAATTTCCCGGTATAAGACGACGTCCTGCCCATGGCAAAGACAGAGAATTGAAGATAGAAGATAGATAATGGAACATGGAATGACAAGTGATGCGCAACCGCGAACGATTGCAAGGCGCGGAGCGCCCATACGACTTATTTGCCCCGCGCTTTGCACGGGGTGCCGTATCGGAGCGCAGGTTTCCCAATCCGCTGTGCTGCGTCCCGCCCTGCGGGGCAAGCCTCCCTTTCGCGCGAGGCTGTGCGATTTGCCGATTTGAAAACCGGCGGCACAGCAGACCCGGAAGTCCGCGCTAACTTTCATGGGACGGATAAATGAGCACTCTTGAAGCTTTGTAGAGCGGGCAATTGGCCCGAATTGGCGGTTATATTAAGCGGCCCGGCCAAACGGCCCAACGCATCGGCAACGGGCAACACATTGCCATTCTCGTCGAAAAACGATCGTGTTCCCACGCCCGCTTCATTGGCGTTGGGCCATTCGTATTCCGCGCCCCACCAGATTATCCCCGCGCCCAAATGATTCGGAGCGCTCTTCATGATACGGCCCAGCAAGCCCACAAATTCGACCTGTCCGGCAGCCGAGGCCGGAAAATTAAAAATATTTGTGGAATAAATGCGCGGCAAATCCGTTTCGGCAATGATGACCGGCTTGCCATATCGTTTCACCGCATTGGTAACGCACTCAATCAGATTGGACGGCGCACCATGATAGAACGGATAGTAGCTTTCTCCGATGATATCGTAGGGAACAGCCTGGCGATTTAAATGGTCAAAGAACCATTCGGTGGTTTTCCAATCGCCCCCGCGATCAATGTGGACAATGATTTTAGGCATCTGTTGTCCGGAAGCGTCTTTGATCCCCTGAATGGCGGATTTCATCAAATCAGCGAATTGTGACCACTCCTTTTTGGGATTCGAGCCTGACAATTGACCGTAAGGCCACAACATGCCCCCTGTGATTTCATTGCCTACCTGCACATAATCCGGCATCGCGCTCGCTGACCTGAACGCGGCGATGCAGTTGCTGTTATATTCGCGCATCTGTTCGACTAACTGTGGAAAGGCAAGGTGGGTCCAGGCGCAAGGCGTCGCCTGGTGGCCCGGATCGGCCCAGGTATCGGAATAGTGGAAATCAATCATCAATTGCAGTCCGGCCTTCTTTACGCGCGCCGCCAGCGGAACCGTGTAGGCGAGATTATTGATGTAATCGTACGGATCGGTCTGCGCCTGCTGGCGACTGCTGGTAAAGAGGCGCAAACGGATGCAGTTGATGCCGTGTTTTTTCAGTATATTTATCGCGTCCTCTGGCTGGCCTTGGTCCTTATAAACGATGCCCTTGCTTTCGAAATAAGTCAAAAGAGAGAGGTCGGCGCCGGCAATAAAATGAGTCTGTGCTCTCGCCGTCCCGGTGAAAAGCGCCATGGACACCGCAAGCAAAAAGGAAACAATGAGTAATCGGCAGGGACAGCGCGCATCGCTAGTGGCGCCGCCAACGCCATCACCACCGCATTTAGCGGCGCAACAGCCGTGGTGGTGTGTGATACGATGGATTGTTCCGCCCGCTTTACGGGGGGGAACCGGGCCCCGATGCATCGGGATCCCCGCCATGTTCGGTTCATGGATTGAACGCGCGATCATTGGCTCCAGGGCCGGTCTCGAAAACGATCGCATGGCGCGAAGTTCATCACACCTCACAGGTCACACTCGATCCTGCCCTCAGGGCGTCTTCAGACGGAAGAACTGTTGCGATCCAGTTGCCGGTACCGGCTGCGAATAAAGTCCGTACGTGCCGGGCAGGTCCTGCCAACCCGTACCCTTGTTGAGGTTGGTCGAGTACTGCAATTCGACAGCCGGATTTCCCACCCAGTTTAGAGTTACAGAACCGTTCGATACCGGCCCTTCATTGATGTAACCCGGTCCGCTCCCGGTAATCGTGAAGTTGGCAAAGTCAAAGGTGCCGCCGGTGCCCACAGTGACAAAGGCCAGGCCGGCCGCGGTTATGACACCCTCTAAATTAGTGGTCGCTGGCGACCCGATGAGGCCGCCGCTGCTGGTCACGACCAGGTTTTTCCAGTTTGCGGCCGCGAAATTAAGTGGAATCGTATAGGTCGAAAACGTGGAACTGTCCACGCTCGTCGGTACCGGAATAGGGACGGCCGAGATGTACCAGGCGGCGTTGTTGAGCCGCACGGCCAGGTAAGCCGTGACATTGCTTGATTGGTAAGCCGGCGCAATGTCCACCGAAAAAGTCAAATTGGGATAGTTCACATTAATGTTGGGGAAAGGCAACCCGGACTGGTTGGTGTCCGTGGCCGAGCTGCTGTAATAAACGGTCGTGCCAGGATCGTTAAGGTACGCAAAAACCGCTCCCTGGCTGGAATTTGGCGTTACCTGGTAGAGCGCATTCGGGGAGTTGGGAGCCGCTTCAATCCAGCCTGCGCTGCTGATGGGATAATCGCCCCCGGCCGGCCCAACGAAAGGAAATTCCTCGGAATAAATGAAACCGACTTGCTCATTCGTTACCGTCAACACCGCCGCCGGATAGATGCTGTCGCTTTCATCGGCCCCGGCGGCATTGGTCATAAAGGCGACAACGCTGATGCCGTTATCACCGGCATTGAGGTTGGCCAGGGTCAAGGTTGCCGTATCGGCCCCAAACACCCCCGGCCCATTTGTGACGACTACGCCGTTGGTCGTCCAATAATAGCCAAAGGGCGGCGTTCCCGATTCCGTCGCGACCCCGAAACTGACCCCGCCGCCGGAAGCCACCGCCGCGCTGAGCGGAATATTCGTTCCAATCATGGGCGCCAGGCCAACCGCCGGGTTGGTGAGAATTTCAAAATCCTGAAAATTCATATCCGATCCGCTGTTATCGTTATGCGCGACAATCAGGCCCGCGCCGGTGATGTTGCCAGTCAGTGGGACGGAGGCCTGGCTGCCGATAATCGCGTTCGTTCCGGTAATGGTCAGGTTGTTCCAGCTCGCGGCCGCAGGATTGAACCCATATTGATAGGTTTGATACGGGCTTAACGCCGCGAGATTTATCGCCTGGGGTTGCGCGGAGCAGTACCATGTTCCATTCATGGCCACGGCCCAATAGACTGACATAGCGCCCGCAACCTGGCCGGCGGCGTTGCCCGGGACGAAGCCAGCCTGGAAGGTGATTGCTGGATAATTTGCGGGATTAATGTCTGCAAATGGCAGTCCGGAAAGGCCAATATCATTGGTATCGGTTGTATAATAGGCGTTGGTGGTGGCCGAGCCGGAGTAAGAGAAAACATCGCCCAGTCCCGGGCCTGCTTCATAAATTCCCACGCTCGTGCCGGCGGAAGCCGAACTGACCCAGCCCGCGCCGGTGATCGACAGGTTGCCGTTGGGTCCCACGTATGGGAAATCTTCGGCATACAAGACCGCGGCCGGAACCGCGCTGATGTTCAAACTCAAGTTGCCGTTGGTCGCCCCGCCGGCCAAGTTGGTGACGATGACCGAATAAACGACCGAAGCGTCGGACATGCTGAGATTACTGATGGTTAGTTCGGCGTTGGTCGTTCCAGTAAAGCGGGCATCGTTTCCAATCGGCACGCCGTTGGTTTCCCAGATATAGGTCAGCGGCGACGTCCCGGCGGCTTCGATGAGGAATGAGGCTCCGCCGCCAACATAAGAATACTGGGGAGTGATCGCGGGCGCGGTGATGGTTGCCGCTGTGGCCGAGGAGCCGCCGGACGAATAGGCCGTAATCGTCAATTCGTTATAATTGGCGCCGTTGTCCGTCGGAAGTTCAACGATGCCGATTCCAGTAATAGGGGCGGTTAAACTGGGTGTGGCGACCGACCAGATGGAAACGCTGGTGGAACCAATGGTCAGTTGCTGCCAGACATTTGCGGCATTCATGTAATTCAGCGTCACATTGGTGAACTCCGGATACGACAGCGACGTATTATATGGCAGCGGAAACGACGTGGCTGCATACCATGAGCCGCCCACCTGCACGGCAAAATAATTTGTATCACCCGTGTGGCTATCCATTATCTCCACATTGATGGATAAATTCGTGTAGAGCGTTGGATTAATATCAGTGAAACTCGAATCGCCGCCGGACCCGGCTCCTGAAGTGTCGGTGGTGTAAAACATCCCTGGCGCCGTGTCGTTCGGAAGCAAATCGGTAAAATAGAGCGTGTTCTCAGGCAATGCCGTGCCGGTGGCCGGGTCACTGGCGCCGGTGGCCTGGTAAATGCCCAGGTACGGACCCGCCGATTGCGACGTGGCCACACCCGTCCAGCCCACCGTCCCGATGTTGCCGTTGCCTGTGACAGAACTCCCTCCGTTGGTTGTGCCCCAATCTTCTATATAGTTGGTTTTGGGTGCCCGCCAGCATGGAACATGCGCCGGCGAAAAAGACCGCCAGGAATAGTGCTTTTTTCATATATGTGAGCCTGTTTGTTTTGTCTGATTGTTAATTGTACGAAAGCAGCCACTTCGGCCAGAGCACGCTCTTGGGCGGCGTCCAGTTTTTGCTCCAGGGCAACTGCCAAAGTTGTCTCAACCCAACCCAACTGGCGGAACCGTCAATGAAAGCCATGTCTTCGGGGTCCCTTCCTGGATGGCGCGGTATGCAAAAACAGGGCATCGTCGCATCCACTTCGCAATCGCCAGGCGCGTTCGGCGGCGCGTCGGATGGCGTCGGATTGGAACCTTGCCACACGCAATCGCCGAATAGAGGGGCCTCGGGCATCCGGCCCGCGACTGTTAATTTCCTCCAGTAATTCGTCGCCTGCGAATCGCCCGCATCTTCGGACGCTGTCGGATTGGCCATCCAGCCATTGAATCCGTAGCTGCCCGCCATTCCCGGGCGGCCCCAATTCGATGTCCCGCCCGCGGGCGTGCCGCTTGATCCTATTGGATAACCGTTGGTGCCCATGATGCCCCAAGCCAGATACGTCGTGCCGGTGGTGACCCAAAAATTGGCAAGTGAGCTTCGAAATTGGCTTGCCGCCGTCGGGCAGAAACACATTTTCCCGCCAATTTCGCAATTGGGAATGTAGGGCTGGAACGCGACCATCCACATGCCATCGGGATCATACCACCCCGCGGGCATACTATCATTGTTGTCATTGCCGTACACTTGAAAGCCAATTCCCCATTGATGCAGATTCGAGATGTCTGCGATTTTTAGTGCGTGCTTTTCAGCGCTGCTGAGTACCGGCAACAGAATCGCCGCAAGGATGGCGATGATCGCGATGACTACCAAAAGTTCGATCAGCGTGAAGCCGGACTTGTCCGGGTTCGTTATAACGTTAAAAGGTTGAACCGCTGAAACGGCTTCCGGCCCGAACCTCTCTTCCTCCGGTGAGTCCGCTTTGACTGGCTCGCGGCTGGAAATCTGCCCGGCCTCATTTGTGGCCCGAGCCACCAATGGACGGACCATGGAAAGTCCGTCAAAATTCATGGATTTCAATGAAACAGGTCGCGTGATACTTTAAATTGTCCTCCAAATTGCCCGCTTTGGCCAGCCTCACAAATGTGTGGTTGTGGCTCCTGGCGGTTTGCGACGCAGCCACCCCCGGAGGCTTCGCGCGAGTTGAGTTCAATGCGGCAACTTCCAAGGAACCGATCATAGGGGCTTTCCAGGGTATCCATTTGCCCGCCGCCGCCGGCCGCTTGATGTCCGCGCACACGCCAGGCGCGGTGATAGGCCGGCCTCGATGCCTTGATGATTGGGTGTCAAATGACTTTGACGATGTGCCCGTTATCGCGTAATGTGCTCGTTCCATTTTTGCGATGAGCCTTCGGGGGCTATCGCTGGATGGGGCCAGGAAAGATTCCAGCGCATGATAGGTTTAATAAAAGCAATTTTTGGGTCGAAAAACGATCGTGAGGTTAAAAAACTATGGCCGCGCGTCAGGGAGATCATTGAGATCGAGACGCCGCTGCAAAAGCTTTCTGACGACGAATTGCGCGCCAAAACGGCGGCGTGGAAGGACGAGCTTTCGAAAATTCAAGATGACCAGGAATTGACGAAGCGGCTCAATGAAATTCTTCCGGAAGCCTTTGCCGTGGTGAAGAATGCCTGTCGCCGGATGATGGGGCAGGAAATCGTCGTGCGGGAGCATCCACTGAAATGGGAGATGATTCACTTTGACGTGCAGCTCCTGGGGGGAATCGGACTGCACAACGGCAAAATCGCGGAAATGGCGACCGGCGAAGGCAAAACTCTCGTAGCCACGCTGCCTGTTTATCTCAATGCCCTGACGGGAAGGGGCGTGCATGTGGTGACGGTAAACGATTACCTGGCGACGCGCGATTCCGAGTGGATGGGGGCGATTTACAAATTCCTGGGGCTTTCGGTCGGGTGCATTGTTCACGACCAGCCGCCGCCGGTGCGACGCCAACAGTATTACTGTGACATTACCTACGGCACCAATGCGGAATTTGGTTTTGATTATTTGCGCGATAATGGCATGGCCATCCGGAAGGAAGACCAGGTGCAGCGCGGCCATTATTTCGCCATTGTGGACGAAGTGGACTCGATTCTGATCGATGAAGCCCGCACCCCGCTCATCATTTCCGGCCCGGCCGTGGTCACCTACGACGAACAATACGCCCAATGGAAGCCTACAGTCG
>JBOHXA010000279.1:0-13801 GCA_050737335.1 Limisphaerales bacterium
CCATCCAGGAAGAATTCGGCGGTTGGCAAAAGGCTGAGGAAACGTATTTTTCCGACGGCGGAACATTTGACCGGATTTATCAACAATAACCGTGGCAGTGGAGACGCCTCTGCTTTATTTTACGCAATGCCTTGTCATTCATCATTTAACAGCAGGCGCGATTTGTTACGGCGCTAAACCATGTCACTGTCACGCCAGCGAAAAGTGTTGCCCGGCTTTCGTTTAACGCTCGGCTTCACGTTATTTTATCTCAGCCTCATCGTGCTGGTGCCAATCGCCGCGATTTTTGGCAAACTGGGCGGGCTGACCTGGGCGGAGTTCTGCCACGCCATCGCGTCGCCGGTCACCCTGGCCGCCTATCGTCTGAGCTTTGGCGCTTCATTTGTCGCCGCGCTGGTGAATTCGATTTTTGGCCTGCTGGTGGCATGGGTCCTCGTGCGCTACCGGTTTTGGGGAAAACGGCTCATGGATGCGCTGGTGGATTTGCCGTTCGCCCTCCCCACAGCCGTCGCCGGCATCACCCTGGCCACGCTCTATTCTGAAAACGGCTGGATTGGGCGGTGGCTCGTCCCCTTGGGCATTAAAATCTCCTACACGGCCCTGGGCGTGTTTGTAGCCCTGACTTTTATCGGACTGCCGTTTGTCGTCCGGACCCTCCAGCCAGTCCTGGAAGATTTCGATGTCGAAATCGAGGAGGCTGCCGCGAGCCTGGGCGCCAATCGGTTCAAAACATTTTTTCGCGTTATTTTGCCCATGATATTTCCGGCCCTGCTGACCGGTTTCGCCCTTGCCTTTGCGCGCGCATTGGGCGAATACGGCTCGGTGGTTTTTATCTCCAGCAATATTCCCTTTCACACCCAGATTGTCCCGGTCCTCATCATGAGCAAACTGCAGCAATTCCACTATGCGGGCGCGACGGCCCTGGCGGTCGTCATGCTCGTCGTATCCTTTTTCCTGCTCCTGGCCATTAATTGGCTTCAATTGTGGAGTATGCGGCACCGTGAACTGTCGTAATTCATGACCACCTCAGACCTTCCCGCCGTCCTCGCGCGCCGAAGCGCCACGACCGAGCCGCCTCTCATACGCTGGTTCCTTACTATCATCGCGCTGGTATTCCTGGCCCTGTTCCTGGTCATTCCGCTGCTGGCGGTATTTGCGCAGGCCTTTTCGAAAGGCATTGGGTATTATTTTCACACCCTGGACAGCGCCAACACGTTAAGCGCAATCGAAATCACATGCGTTGCCGCGGGAATTTCCGTGCCCCTCAACTGCATTTTTGGGGTCGCCGCGGCCTGGGCCATCGCCAAATTCGATTTCTTTGGCAAGAACATCCTGACCACGCTCATTGATATCCCCTTTTGCGTTTCACCGGTCATTGCGGGCTTTCTTTTTGTTCTTGTCTTTGGAAGGCAAGGATGGTTCGGACCGTGGTTTTTGGACCATGGAATCCGCGTTATCTTTGCCGTGCCAGGGATCGTCCTGGCAACGACGTTTGTGACATTTCCCTTTGTGGCCCGTGAACTGATACCGCTCATGCAATCGCACGGGCGCTCTGCCGAAGAAGCCGCGCGCACTCTGGGCGCTCGCGGCTGGCAAATGTTTTGGCGCGTGACGCTGCCAAACATCAAATGGGGCCTGCTCTACGGTGTCATTTTGTGCAACGCGCGCGCGATGGGAGAATTCGGCGCCGTCTCGGTCGTCAGCGGCCATATTGAGGGCGCAAACACAATGACGCTTCACATCCAGGCCTTGTACGAGGATTACGACCAAACCGGCGCTTTCGTCGTCGCCTCGGTCCTGACCTTTCTGGCACTCTTAACCATCGGACTTAAGGAATGGGTGGAACGCAAAGGAACCGCTGCTTCCACCAAGGGCGTATCACGATGAGCGTTGAAGTCCGGAACATCCGCAAAAAATTTGAGCGCGACACCGCCGCCATCGACGACGTCAGCCTGAAGGTTGAATCCGGGGAACTCGTCGCCCTCTTGGGACCGTCCGGTTCGGGCAAAACGACCCTGCTTCGGATTATCGGGGGCCTTGAGTTTCCGGACAATCCCGATGCCCGGGTTTTATTTTATGGCAAGGATGTCACCGCTCTGCCGGCCCATAAAAGGGAAGCGGGTTTTGCCTTTCAACACTATGCTTTATTTCGGCATCTGACGGTCTTCGAGAACATTGCCTTTGGATTGCGCGTGCGTCCATTTTGGAAGCGGCCCAAAGAGGCGCGAATTCGTGAACGCGTCGGAAATCTTTTAAAGCTCATTCAACTTGAAGCTCTGGCGAAACGTTTCCCCTCGCAGCTTTCCGGCGGGCAACGGCAACGGGTGGCTTTGGCGCGCGCCCTGGCGGTTGAGCCCAAGGTGTTGCTGCTCGATGAGCCATTCGGCGCGCTCGACGCCAAAGTGCGGAAAGAACTGCGTCATTGGCTTCGCACATTCCACGATGAACTGCACGTCACAACGCTATTTGTCACCCATGACCAGGAGGAAGCCCTGGAAGTGGCAGGGCGCGTGGCCCTCTTACGCGATGGCAGGATCGAACAGATCGGCACACCCGAGGACATTTATGAACACCCTGCCACTCCGTTTGTTTATGATTTCCTGGGCAATGTCAATTTATTCAAAGGCCGCGTCCGCGAGGGCGAGGTGCAAATCGGCCAGAAAAAGTTTGCCGCCCCGGACGTTGCCGGCGATAACGGTCTCATGGCCACCGCCTTTGTGCGTCCGCACGATGTGCGCGTGACGCGCCAACCCGGTGGTCCCGCCGCGTTTGCCGCAAGTGTTTTGCGCTTTCACCTCGTCGGCCCATTGGCGCAATTGGAACTCCAGCGGACGGACAGCAGCGAGACGTTTACCGCGCAATTGACCAAAGACCGGTTCCAGGAATTGAACCCGCATCCCGGCGAGCGGGTCTATGTGGAATTGCGAAACGTGAAAGTATTTCCGGAAGACTATTCGATTTAACGTCCGGGCACGCTAAACTACGCCGGCTGAAGCGTCTCATTCGCCTTCCGCTCTATCTGCTCCGACATTTCCCGCCCGGGCGGGCCGCTCTTTTTGCCATTCCAGCGTTGCCCGTAGCGTTCGCTATGGACGAACTCCTCGACCGCCAGCCGGCCGCCGTACGGTTTGTCCGGTTCCTTGGCAAATCCAATTGCGGGCAAACAGACCACCTCCGCGTTGTCCGGCAAATTCAGTTCCCGCTTCACCGCCTCAGGATCAAAACCTTCCATCGGCGCCGTGTCCAATCCATAAGTCTCGGCCACCAACATCAGGGTCGTGACCGCAATCATCGTATGGCGGTTGATCCAGACAGGCTGCGAAACGATTTTTTCCAGAAAATCCGCCGCTTGCTGTCTGATTTTTGGAACCATCTCCGGCGTGCCAATACCTCGGCGCGCGCCTTCCTGAAATATCGCGTCAATGTACTTTTTCCACTCGTCGCGGATGCCAAAGGCAACGATGACCACCGGCGCTTCGGCCACTTTTTCCTGGTCGAAGGCGGCCTTTCTCAATCGGCGGCGATTTTCCTTGTCCCGGACCACGACAAATCGCCACGGTTGCAAGTTGTATCCTGAGGGCGCCTGTCCGCCCAATCCCAGTATGGCTTCAAGGTACTCATCCGGCACCGGTTCGGGCTTGAAGTGAGTCGTCGCCCGCCGCTCCAGCAGGGCCCCTGTCAACGGTTTCATCGGGCTGGCATCCGGACAATGTTCCGGAAAACCAGACGGTCTGTCCCGAAACAAGGCCTTCATTTCAACGGGCGCGCGGGCCGGTGAAACACCAATCGCAATTCTTTCCTGGCGTTTGCGAGGATATGCTTTTGCCCCGGGGGCATTCCCGAACCGGCCCTGTTGATGTAAAAATTGAGCATGGACATCGCCGATTGAAACGGGTTGGCCTTGCGGCGCTGGCTGCGCATCGCCGATTTTTTCAACGACAGCGCGATTTTGTGCGGGTCATGCATCTTGAAAACCCCGCTTTCCAGGTCGAGCGCATCGCTATGCCGCATCACCTCGGCCGACCATTTGCTTCTCGGTCTTTTAACGTTCATTGGAAATCAATGTCGCTTGAAAAATTGTACTTCGCGTTCGTGCCGCCGGGCCTGTTCCAAAGTTTGGAATGTGCCCAGGTTCCTGCGTTCGCCCGTTTCCGGATGTCGTTTGCGCGAATAAAGCCGATAACCGCCGTTTTTTAATTTGCGTATCATAAGAGTTCTCCTGTCTTTGGACCCAGCCCAAACCATGCCAATTGAGCAAATGCCCAAGATCCCAATGCCAGATGCAATATGCAAATCGCCATGGCCTGCATCATGCACGAGTCTAAATCCAGGTGAATGCCCTTTACAGTGGTTTCGATGAGAGTTAAAGTGCCGCTATGGCTGCCGAATATGACGCCACCGAATTTATTGACACTGACTTTCGCGCCCACAAATCGCCGGGAGCGGGGGACTCATTCCGCGCGCCCACGCGCGAGGAAGTGGACCGAAAGGTTGTTGAGGCCCAGCAAAAACTTGCCGAACTCAAGCGCGCCCAGGAGGAGCTGGAACGTGAACGCGCCACGCTGGAGGAATTGCGCCGCCGCCAACTCGAATTTCAGAATGGCCGCCAGGAGATCGTCCGCAATTTGACCCGCGGCCTCGGTCTTCTCGAAGAAGCCGAATTTGACGCGCGCCGCGAAAGCGAGCAAATGGCCAAGACCATCGCCGATTTTCGAGACGTTCTTTCAAAAGTTGAAGGTATCCACGAGGACCAGTGGAGCAAGGAAAATTTTAACGTTGAACTGACACGCGCCCTGACCGCTGTTGAAAATGCGCGGATGGAATGGAACGCCGCCCGGCTTAAGGTCCCGGTGTTGGCCGGGGAAAATGTGAAGCAGTCCGAAGCCACAACCGCTCCCGCGCCGGCGCCCGTGCCGCTGGCGGCCTTCAGCTTCGGCCAGTTGTGCAAGTTTGGTTTGGCGATTACCTGGCCGATCCTCCTCGTCGGCTTGGGCCTGATTGGCCTTCTCATCGCCCTGTTGTCAACGACGCCGCGCCGCTAATGTCCTATGGCGGCAGCGAAGAAAAAGGGCAAAGGGGTCAATGACCCGATCTCGGAACGCGAGCGCGCTCTCAATCAACAGATTTCCTCCCTGGAAACGGAAATTAAAAAATTGGATTCCCAATTGCAGCGCGCTCCGGCGCCCAAACTTCGCTCCACCGCCATCCCGCACGGCAATACCGTGGCTCGAAAGCCCGAGGCGCCAACGTCCAAACCGCCGGCAACCGGGCCTGTGTTTGAAGATATTAAACCGATCAAAACCGGAAACGAAACCGTGCCCCCCGACCGTTTCAATGAATTGGGCGTCCGCAAATACGACTTTCCAGCGCTGACCCAGAAAGTCCGCGACCTGTTCAAACGCCCCACCAGCAGCAATCCGCGTTTGGTGAATTATCTGGCCGCCGGCGGCGTTCATGGCCTGCGCCCATTGCGTTACGAAAAGCGCGTCGCGCGAAACCGGTTCTGGGCGCTCACGGCTACTTTGTTGTTGATTCTCTTTGGTATCCTCTATTTCTTTCTTCACAGCCGATGAAAACGAACACCTTCACCCTTCCCATTGACACTGACGACGGCGTCTTTCTGGCGCATTATTCGCTCCGCGGCCTGGCCGCGCTCGAGTTCCCGCGAAAATCCCCGCCGCCAGCCCCCAACCCTCATCCTCGCGTCCCGGACACGGTCCGAAAATGGCATCGTATGTGCCAAACCGCGCTCCATCAACTTCTCGCTGGAGAAAGCCATGCGAAAATCCCGCCGCTGGACCTGGCCGGCACGGCTTTCCAAAAGAGTGTCTGGCGCGAAATGCGTAAAATTGCCTCCGGCAAAACCAAAAGCTATGGGAAAATCGCCGAGGCGATTGGCAACCCCGGGGCCGTTCGCGCCGTTGGCGGGGCTTGCGGCGCCAACCCCATTCCCGTCTTCGTGCCCTGCCATCGCGTCCTGGCCGCCAACAAAAAGATTGGCGGATTTTCAAGCGGCTTGCATTGGAAGCGCGCGCTGCTCGCCCGCGAAGGGATTGAACTCTGATTTAGTGGCAGTAAAGGCAATCCCGCGGCCCGTGTTGAATCTAAGCTCGCTCAATCCGCAACAGCGTCAAGCCGTCGAGACCTTGCGCGGCCCGGTCCTGATCCTTGCCGGCGCCGGCACTGGAAAAACCCGCGTCGTTACCTGTCGCATCGCCAATCTCATCGCCCGGGGCGTTGCCCCTGGAAACATTCTCGCAGTCACATTCACTAATAAGGCCGCCCGCGAAATGCAGGAACGCATCCGCAGTTTGATTCCTGTATCGCGCAAACAGACCGGCGAGGACCGGCCCGCTCCCGAACAGCGTCCCACCATTTGCACTTTCCATTCCCTGTGCGTTCGCATCCTTCGCCGTCATATCCAAAAATTGGGATATAAAAGCAATTTTGTTATCTACGACGAAACCGAGCAATTGAGTGTCATAAAAAAAATTCTCTCGCAAATTTCCGCCCGGGGCGAAAAGACTGATCCGGCGAAGGTGCTGAACGCGCTCAGTCGCCTCAGAAACGGCGGCGAAAAGTCGGCCATCTTTGCCGATGAAAGCGCCCGCGCGATTGCCCAACACATTCGCGCCCGTTACGAATCCGCGCTTCACGCCTGCAACGCCGTGGACTTTGACGACTTGATTTTGCTCACTCTTCGGCTCTTTGCCGGCCATCCTGACGCTTTGGAAAGCTGCCGCGCGCAATACCGCTACGTCATGGCGGATGAATATCAGGACACAAACGCCGCCCAATTCCAGCTCGTTCACGCCCTGGCGGAAAAACACCGCAATTTTTGCGTCGTGGGCGACGATGACCAGAGCATTTACGGCTGGCGCGGCGCCGAAATCGGCAATTTACTGGACTTCGAAAAACATTTCCCCGAGGTCAAAATCATTAAGCTGGAACAAAATTACCGGTCCACGAACACCATTCTCAACGCCGCCAACGCCATCATCAAAAATAATCCGCGACGGCGGCCCAAACAGCTTTGGTCCGGCAACGGGCAGGGAAAAAAAATCATCTTGCGCTCGTTCGGCAACGACGAAGACGAAGCGCGTTGCGTGGTCGAGCAAATTGAATTTGCCCGCATGGCTCATCGCGTGCCATGGAGTGACAATGCGATTTTGTTTCGCACCAACCTCCAATCGCGTCCCCTGGAAACGGCCCTGCGCAAGGCCGGCGCGCGTTATCACCTGATCGGCGGCCAAAGTTTCTTCGACCGCCGGGAAGTCAAGGATTTCATCGCCTACATTAAGGCGTTCCTCCATCCGCATGACGACGTCAGCCTGTTGCGCATCGCGAACGTTCCCGCGCGCGGATTGAGCGACGCCACCATGGAACGCCTGCTGGCCGCCAGCCACCAACGCAACAGTTCGGTTTTCGACGCCATGAAAAGCCCCGTCACGCAGTCCTCCTTTCAGGGCAAGACCCGCGAAAGCATCGAAAAATTTGTCGGGTTTATCGAGCGTACCGGCGCGCAACTCCAGGAGGCCGCGACCTCGCCCAAACCGCTTCAATTTTGGAGTGAAAAATTTTTGGACGAGATCGGCTACTTCGCCCAGTTGCGCCGGGGCGAGAAAAACGCCGAGGCCGCGGAGAACCGAATACGTAATTTGCGTGAAATGATCGCCACGCTTGATGATTTCGGCCAACCCGGCTCTTCGCCCGCGGCGCGCCTGCAATCCTTTCTCGAAGACATCACCCTGGATGCCGAACGTTTGGAGGAAAAGGAAACTGACGGCGACGCCGTAACCCTGATCACAATGCATAGTTGCAAAGGCCTTGAATTCCCGCGAGTTTTTATCGTGGGACTGGAGGAAGGGCTTCTGCCCCATTCGAGGTCCGCCGCCGAAGGCACGCTTGAAGAAGAACGCCGCCTCTTTTACGTGTCGGTGACTCGCGCAAAGCAAACCCTCGAGATCAGCCATTGCGGCGGCCGCAAAAAATACGGCCAATTAATGCCCTGTCATCCCTCGCGGTTTCTTAAAGAATTGCCGCCGGAATTGATTGAAGACCCCGAGGCGAACAAACAGCCCGTCAACGGAGATACAGCCAGGAGGATGTTTGATATGATGCGGAGCCTCGCCGGGGACGGGAGTGTTGAGACCTTAAAAAGTTGAAACGTCGGAGCGCTGGACGGTTGCTTGCTTTGTTTTGCCAGACGGACTATGCTAGGCCATCGCGCGTCAACCGTTCATTCACGTCGAACAAAAAATTGAGCGCGGCCAGGGGTCGAAGATTTTCGAGTTTTCACCGCGAATTAAAGGAACGCGGGGCCGGATTCGATGTCTGGGGGGCTTTGCAATGAGAGCCGCCAATGACCTTCCTGAAACTATGGATATGGATTTTGCTGTTGCCATGGACGCGCCGATTCCATTCGCTTCTCCGCGTTTGTTGTGGCGCTTTTGCCTTTGCAATTAATTGTTCAATCTATTTATGACTGATCCGCGCTATACGAAACTCGCTGACCTTCTCGTTAATTACTCCGCCAGAATCAAAAAGGGCGACCGGGCTTTGCTGGATATGATTGACGTGCCGGACGAATTTTCCATTAAACTGGTGCGCGCCGTGCGGGCGGCCGGCGGCCTGCCCTTCGTCGAGGTCCGCCATACTCGCGTTTCGCGCGAGCTGCTCCTGGGCGTTACAGAGGCCCAGGCCGCGCAAATCCGGGACATTGAAATGTTTCGCATGAGGAAAATGGACGCCTATATCGCCATTCGGGGCAGCGCCAATGCCAGCGAAAATTCCGATGTGCCGGCCCGAAGCATGCAGTTGTATTCCAGGACCATCCGGCCTGTCCAGGACTACCGCGTCAACAAAACTCGCTGGTGCGTATTGCGCTGGCCCACCCCGAGCATGGCCCAGGCCGCGGGCATGAGCACAGAAGCCTTCGAAAATTTGTATTTCGACGTTTGCACCATGGATTACGCCAAAATGGCCCGGGCCATGCTCCCCCTCGAAAAACGCATGAGCGGAGCGGACAAAGTCCACCTCAAAGGCCCCGGCACTGACCTGACCTTCAGCATCAAAGGTATCGGCGCCAAAATGTGCAAGGGCGACCGCAACATTCCCGACGGAGAGGTTTTTTCCTGTCCCCTGAAAGATTCCGTCAACGGCATAATTCAATATAACACCCCTACAATCTACTCCGGCGCCAGGTTTGAAAACGTGCGCCTGGAGTTCAAGCAGGGTAAAATCGTTCACGCCAGCGCCAATAATACCAGCCGGCTCAACGAAATTCTCGACACCGACGCCGGCGCGCGCTATGTCGGGGAATTTTCGCTTGGCTTCAATCCGTATATTCTGACTCCCATGTGCGACATTTTGTTTGACGAGAAAATTGCCGGCTCGTTGCACTTCACGCCGGGCCAGGCCTACGAGGACGTTGACAACGGCAATCGCAGCGCCGTCCATTGGGACATGGTGCTCATCCAAAGACCCGAATGGGGCGGAGGTGAAGTTTGGTTCGATGGCGAACTCATCCGCAAAGACGGCATATTTTTGCCGAAGGATTTGAAGGGGCTTAACCCCGCAAATTTGAAATGACCCGCCGCCGCTTGCGGATTGGCGACTGGGTCATCTTGAATCACTGGTGAGCATGAACGCCCCTATGATCCAGCCTTCAATCGCTTCCAATGATTTGGAGTCAAAAGTCCAGGCGTGGGGGGGAAGAATCTTCTCGCTGATTGAAACGGCCGGGCCGCCGCTGTTCTTCTCAAAAAAAGGTCTTACGGGATCCCTAATGGATTGGGCGATGCGAGACGAGCACTTTAAGACGCAGTTGTTTCGCTTTGTGGATGTGCTGCCAACATTGACGTCCGCCGGCGAAGTCTCCAGGCATCTCAAAGAATATCTGGATGGCGAGCGCCTCTCTCCCGTGGTCCGGGCCGGACTCAAGGCTGCCGCGCTTGCGCCATGGCTCATGGCCCCGGCCGTGCGGGCGCAGGTCACGGCGCTGGCCCGGGAATTCATGCTCGGCGACGATGCGAAAGAAATTCTCGCGGCCCTTCGGCGCCTCCATGACCGTCAAATTGCCTTTACCGTGGATTTACTGGGCGAAGCCGTTTTGAGCGAGACGGAAGGCGATCAATATGTGGGAAGATATTTGGATATGCTCGCGCTCCTCGCCCGGGAGATGCCCGCCTGGCCGGGCATTTGCAGGAGCAATCTCCGCCCGGACGGCCCCGTGCCCGCGTTAAACGTATCCGTCAAGATATCCGCGCTCTATTCCCAAATCCATCCCGCGGACCCCGAAACGGCGATTGAACGCATTTCTTCCCGGCTTCGCCCGATTCTGCGCAAGGCAATCGAAACCGGCGCGCTGGTGAATTTCGACATGGAAAACTATGCGTTGAAAAATCTCACGCTGCGTCTGTTTAAGACCATTTTCAGCGAGCCTGAATTTGATAAGGCGCCAGCGTGTGGATTGGCAATCCAGGCGTATTTAAAAGAGTCGGAAGCCGACCTGTCAAACATCGTCAGTTGGGCGCGGTCCCGGAGCCGTCGAGTGACAGTGCGGTTGGTCAAAGGGGCGTATTGGGATTATGAAACCGTCGCGGCCCGCCAGCGCGGTTGGCCATTGCCCGTATTCCCTGTCAAAGCCGCGACGGACGCGAATTTCGAGCGGCTTTCGGCACTGCTGCTGGAATATGACGATGTCGTGGACGCCGCGTTTGCCACGCACAATGTCCGGAGCATCGCGCATGCGCTGGCGCTGGCGGAACAGCGGGGAATGGATTTCAGACAATTCGAGTTTCAGATGCTCTACGGAATGGCCGGGCCGGTGAAAGCGGCGCTGTTACAGTTGAATTGCCGGTTGCGCGAGTATTGTCCCGTCGGCGAATTGCTGCCGGGGATGGCTTATCTTGTCCGGCGACTTTTGGAGAATACTTCAAATGAAGGTTTCCTGGCCAGTCGCTATGCGCGCGGAATGAGGAAGGAAGAATTGTTGGAGAAACCTTCCGCTCACAGGGAAGGCTCTCTCCATCAGGACCGCGCGAACGCCTTGGATGAAGTTCGAGTCGGTTCCCGTATTGGCGCGGCGCAGGCAGCCGAAAGAAGTCAGAACCGTCTTACGTCGGCTCCCGCTCATAACGGGGGTTTTCAGAATGAACCGCCAACTGATTTTACGATTGAATCTGAAAGACAAAGGATGCGGGCGGCCATCGAAGAAGCGCGGAAACAATTGGGCCGGCGGCATCCGCTCATCATCAATCACAAACCTGTTTCAACCAATGATTGGCTGCCGTCGTTGAATCCGGCAAATCAGGCGGAAATTGTCGGATACGCGGCGCAAGCCACCCTGGCCCAGGCGGAATCGGCGGTGGCCGCGGCTCGGGCGGCCTGGCCGAAATGGGCCCGCGCGTCGCCCCTTGAACGGGCTGCCCTTCTCGAAAAGATCGCTTCGCTCATGCGCGCGGACAAGGCCGCGCTGTGCGCCGTCGAAATTCTGGAAGCGGGCAAAAGTTGGACCGAAGCTGATGCCGACGTGGCCGAGGCGATGGATTTTTGTAACTTTTACGCGGCTCGAATGCGAGACATGGGACGGCCCGGGCGTACGCAACAGGTCCCGGGCGAAACAAATTTCCAGGAATGGCGGCCCCGCGGCGCAGGCGTCATTATTGCGCCCTGGAATTTTCCATTGGCGATTTTGACCGGCATGACGGCGGCCGCGCTGGTTGCCGGCAATGCCGTCATCATCAAACCTTCCGACCAAACGCCCGTCATCGCGGCGCACCTGATGGCGCTGCTGATGAAAGCCGGCGTTCCAGCCGGGGTGGCAAACCTGGTCACGGGACCGGGCGGCTCGGTCGGCGCGCATCTGGTCGAACATCCGGGCTTGGATCTGATTGCATTCACCGGTTCAAAACAAGTCGGGCTGAAAATCTGGGAATCGGCGGGACGAACGCAATTCGGCCAGACGAATTTGAAAAAAGTGATCTGCGAGATGGGCGGAAAAAATTGCGTCATTGTGGACAGCGACGCGGACATGGATGAAGCGGTCTCGGGATGCCTGGCGTCGGCGTTTGGGTATCAGGGGCAAAAATGCAGCGCGCTGTCGCGCCTCATCGTGCTGGAAGACAATTACAACGCCTTTTTGCGGCGCTTCATCGCCGCGGCGGCTTCGATGCGCGTTGGCCCGGCGCATGAACCGGGAACTGTCATTGGACCGGTCATTAGCCGCGAGGCGCGGCAACGAATTCTCAGTATGATCGAAGCGGGAAGGAAAGAGGCAACGCTCGCGTGGCAGGGGCCAGTCCCGGAGGATGCGAACGCGTGCTATGTGCCGCCAACCATTTTCACCGATGTTCGGGCGGACGGCCGCCTTTTTCGAGAGGAAATTTTCGGGCCGGTGCTCGCCGTGAGCAAAGCCGGGAACTTTGACGAGGCCTTGGCCCTGGCAAACACCGGCGAGTTTGCGCTCACGGGCGGCTGTTATTCGCGCAGCCCGAAAAATATCGAACAGGTCAAAGCCGAAATGGTTTGTGGCAATCTTTATATCAACCGCGGCATCACCGGCGCGATGGTCGAGCGCCAGCCGTTCGGCGGCTTCCGGATGTCCGGCGGGGGAACCAAGGCGGGAGGACGCGAGTATCTCGAGAATTTTATGGTTCCGCGTGTGGTCACGGAAAATTGTGTGCGTCGGGGTTTTGCGCCTGGGGACGAGGGATGAATCTCATGCCTCCGACAAGTCCCATCGGACCCGGCAAAATGTTCCAATGAAATTAAATGAAATGCGGGACGCGCTCGTGGCGAGAGGCATTCAACTGACCAGGTCTCTCGGGCAAAACTTCCTGCACGACCAAAACCAGTTGCGGCGGATTGTGGAAGCGGCGCAGCTTTCGCAAACTGACAAGGTCCTCGAAATTGGCCCGGGGCTGGGGCCGCTTACGGAAATGCTGCTGGAAAAGGCGGGGAAAGTCCTGGCGATTGAAAAGGACGCGCGATTGGCGGAGATTTTACGCGAGCGATTCCAAAATCCAAAATTTGAATTGCTCCAGGCCGACGCTTTGAAATTTTTGAAATGCGAGGCGCGCAATTGGAGCGGCTGGACGGTGGTGTCGAACCTGCCGTACTCGGTGGCTTCTCCGATTCTGGTTGAACTGGCTTGCGGCGCGCGCGCGCCGGAAAAGATTGTGGCGACTTTGCAATGGGAAGTCGCCCGGCGGCTCGCGGCGGGCCCGGGCGGAGCCGATTACGGGGTGCTGACGCTCCTGGCCCAGTTGGATTACGAGCCTCGCGATATATTCAAAATTTCCGCGTCGTGCTTTTTCCCCGAGCCGGCCGTGGATTCGGCCTGCGTTGTTTTGGACCGGCGGAAAGCGCCGTTGCTTCCTGAAGAAATGCGCGCGCGCTTTGTCAGCATTGTGAAACGCGCCTTCTCGCAACGCAGGAAAATGATTTTCAAGCTGTTGAAACAGGAGTGGCCGGAAGAAAAACTGAAAAGCGCGTTTGCGCAATTAAAAATTTCACCCCGGGAACGGGCCGAAAAATTAGCTCTTCAGCAGTTCGTCGCACTGGCAAATGCCTTATGATAGCGCCCCGGCAATTCGCCGTTTGCAAATCGGCAATTTCGCAATCTATTGTGTGGGCTTGGCGCCATTGCCGTCGGCAAAGCCGCCATCAATAAAACCAGGGGCCCAATAAAACTCGTTGTTGTATGGTGTGGTTGTTGTGATGCCCTGGGGAGAGTTCGCAAAACCGGCCATCTGAGAAGTCATATAGAGGTAGGTTTGAAATTCGGTGCCCCCATCAC
>JBOHXA010000280.1:0-31922 GCA_050737335.1 Limisphaerales bacterium
GCTTTTCATTGAGCCGGTTATGGCCACCGCCATGGATGCGCAGGACGCGGCGCAAGGCGGCCTGATTTTCAGGAGAAAGCCGCGGACCAGCCGAGTGGAGTTCTCGATACATTTCAAAACAAACGGCGGAATTTTCAGGGATAGACCCTACAACATTTGGAAATCAGGCGAAAAAACCGCAGGCGCCAAAAGGCAAGTCATGGTTCCCTGACAGGCTGGAAGCCTGTCGGTTAATAAAGCCGGAGGGCATGGAATTTTTGTGATAAGAAGAGCAACTGCTCTCCAAAAGGCCGCTTATACTTTATTTTCTCTTATTGACGTGGGCGGAGTAATATAATTAAAGTTAATGTGATATGGCCGATGCCAATATCCTTCCACAGCAGCGCCGTTTTGCGGAAACATCCCGCCCGGATGCGTGGTGGGTTCAACCGCTGGCTGTCTTTTTGGGTTTCTGCGCGTTCATCGCCTATTCCACATGGGCGGCGTTTCATCCATTGCACAATGGAACTTGCGCTTATTGGTATGGAGGCCACGGAGCGGATTATCTGTCCCCATTTTTTTCGCCGGAGATTTATGGCTACTCGCCCCATGCGATTTGGCGGCACGCGCTTAATCAGCCAGGCGGTTGGCTGGCTTTTTCGCCGGCGTTCCTTGTTCTCTGGGCGCCGGCGGGATTTCGATTTACGTGTTATTACTATCGGGGCGCGTATTACAAGGCATTTTGGGCGGACCCGCTGAACTGCGCAGTGGGGGAGCCTCGCAAGAGTTATCTGGGCGAGCGCTATTTCCCGCTGATCATTCAAAACGTTCATCGCTATTTCATGTATTTGGCGGTGATTTTTATTTTCATTCTGAGTTATGACGCATGGAAAGCGCTGTGGTTTACGGATGCCGACGGCGCCCGTCACCTGGGCCTTGGGGTTGGCACGATCGTGCTGATATTGAACGTCTTATTTTTGGGCCTGTACACATTCGGCTGCCATTCGCTGAGACATTTGATTGGAGGATTTTTGGATGCCCCGTCGAAAGTGCCGGTATGCATGAAAGGCTACACCTGTGTGAGTTGCTTGAATCGCCACCATATGATGTGGGCGTGGGTTAGTTTGTTCTGGGTCGGGTTCAGTGATGTCTATGTGCGCCTTTGCGCAATGGGTGTATGGCATGATTGGCGAATCATATGATTCTTTGAAACGTTGAATAGCGACCCGGGCGCGAACAGACTGGAAACGATAGACTAAAACCGAAACATTTCAAGGCAATTGGACAGTAAATATCAGATTTTTGAATATGACGTGCTCGTGATCGGGGCCGGCGGGGCCGGCTTGCGCGCGGCGATCGAGGCATCGGCGGCGGGCGCGAAAGTGGGGTTGGTGTGCAAGTCGCTTTTGGGCAAGGCGCATACGGTGATGGCCGAAGGCGGCATGGCCGCCGCGCTGGCCAATGTGGATGATCGCGACAATTGGCGTGTGCATTTTTCCGACACCATGCGCGGGGGGCAATACGTCAATAACTGGCGAATGGCCGAATTGCACGCGAAAGAAGCGCCGGACCGCGTCAAGGAATTGGAAGCCTGGGGCGCGGTGTTTGACCGGACGAAGGATGGCAGGATTTTGCAGCGAAATTTTGGCGGTCACCGCTATCCGCGCCTTGCGCACGTGGGGGACCGAACGGGCCTGGAATTAATTCGGACTTTGCAGGACCACGGCGTTCACCAGGGCATTGAAATTTTCATGGAGCATACGATTGTCTGGCTGCTCAAGGATGGGGACCGCGTGGCGGGGGCTTTTGGATATGATCGGGAACGCGGACGTTTCAAAATTTTCAAAGCCCGGGCCGTCGTCATGGCTACGGGGGGCGTTGGACGCGCCTACAAAATCACGAGCAACTCATGGGAATATACCGGCGACGGCCAGTCCCTTGCGTATCATGCCGGCGCGGAATTGATGGACATGGAGTTCGTGCAATTTCATCCCACCGGCATGGTTTGGCCGCCCAGTGTGATGGGAATCCTGGTGACCGAAGGCGTGCGCGGCGAAGGCGGTGTGCTCAAGAACAAGGACGGCAAACGGTTCATGTTTGATGACATTCCCGACCTTTATAAAAACCAAACGGCGGACAATCCTGAGGAAGGCTGGCGCTACACGCAAGGGGATAAGAATTCGCGGCGTCCACCCGAGCTTTTGACGCGCGATCATGTGGCGCGGTGCATCATGCGGGAGGTCAAGGCCGGGCGGGGCAGCCCGCACGGTGGCGTATTTTTAGACATTGCGTGGATCAAAGAAAGAATTCCCAACGCCACGGAGCACATTAAGCGCAAGTTGCCAAGCATGTATCACCAGTTCATGCAACTTGCGAACCTGGACATCACCAAAGAGCCGATGGAAATTGGCCCCACGACGCATTACATCATGGGCGGCATACGCGTGGACGGCGAATCGCAGATGTCCAGCGTGCCCGGGTTGTTCGCGGCGGGTGAGGCTGCGGCCGGCTTGCATGGAGCGAATCGCCTCGGCGGAAATTCGCTTTCAGATCTGGTCGTTTTTGGAAAACGCGCGGGGGAATATGCCGCGAAATTTGCCAACGACAAGGGCGACACAAAATTGAATATGGCCGAAGCCGAAGCCGCCGAGCGCCTCGCGTTGGAGCCATTTGAATGCGGCCTGGCGGCTCCGGCAACCGTCGAAGGACCGTACCAAATTCAATATGATTTGCAGGACGTGATGCAAAATCTGGCGGGCATCGTGCGGCGCGAGGAGGAAATGGCGCGCGCGCTGGAAAGCCTCGGCAAATTGCGGGAGCGCGCCAACCGCGTGGCCGTCCAAGGTCATCGTGAATATAACCCGGGCTGGAATACGACGCTCGATTTACGGAATTTATTGACCGTAGCCGAAGCCATCATACGTTCGGCGATTGAGCGAAAGGAAAGCCGGGGGGGCCATTTCCGCGACGATTTTCCGAATAAAGACGCCGCGTTCGGCAAAGTAAACATTATCACAAAGAAGAATGCGGACGGAACGATGGGGGTGAGGCGGCAGGCAATTGCGGAAATGCCGGCCGAACTAAAACAAGTGATTGAGGAGATGAAGTAATTGCGCGATGAAGTGGTTGAAACGTTATGAACGCAGTTTTCAAAATTTGGCGTGGTGATTCAAGCGGCGGCAAGCTGGTGGATTACACGACCGAGGTGTCCGAAGGCATGGTCGTGCTGGATGCAGTGCATAAAATCCAAGCCACCCAGGCGAACGATTTGGCCTGCCGATGGAATTGCAAGGCGGGCAAGTGCGGGTCGTGCTCTGCGGAAATCAATGGTGTGCCCAGGCTCATGTGCATGACGCGGCTGGATGAAATTCCGCTGGAAAAGCCCGTCACGATCGAGCCAATGCACGCCTTTCCGAGCATTCGGGATTTGGCGACGGATGTTTCATGGAATTTCCGGGTGAAGAAAAAGATCAAACCGTTCAAACCGCGCAGACCCGACGCGGCCGATGGCACATGGCGCATGGCGCAGGAAGACATTGACCGGGTGCAGGAATTTCGCAAATGCATTGAATGCTTTTTATGCCAGGACGTTTGCCACGTGTTGCGCGATCACCACAAGCATGAGGAATTCATCGGCCCGCGCTTTTTAGTCCACACGGCTGCGCTGGAAATGCATCCGCTCGATACGGAAGATCGAATCAGCGAACTGCGGCGCGCTTACGGTATCGGTTATTGCAACATTACCAAATGCTGCACAAAGGTTTGTCCTGAACACATCACCATTACTGATAACGCCATTATTCCCCTCAAGGAACGCGTTGTGGATGACTTTTTTGATCCGCTCGGCTGGCTTTGGAAAAGACTCAGGCCGAAGACAGCCGATGCAATTGATAAAGAACTCGAACCGTTGAAGCGGATTTGAGTCGTCAATGTTTGCGGAGGGCTTTGGACGTTCAGCCCCGGAAGATGATAATCACGCCGTAGTCCACCATAATCTTTTGCGTCCCAACGTCGAAAATTTCATAACTGATGGGATGCACGCCCAACATATTGGGTTCGCCTACTTCATTCAGGAAAGCCGTGACTTTTTCATCAAACCTGTCGTGGCCCGACTCCACGCACTGCGCGCGACGAATGGTGTGGATTCGAATTTTTTTGTCGCCGCCTTTGGCAATGACATCGAGAGGCGGCTTGGACTTCTCAATAAGCGAGGCGGAGGGCGTGGAGCGCACCGGCACTTTGAGGCGCAATTCCACTTTGGCGGCGGCGGAACTGGCGATGGCGTTGACCGGACCGGAACCAGGGGTTCCGACAGGCGCTTCCGGCATTGATTTGGTGGATTTTTCGGGAATTGTAATGTTTTCGCCGCAGGTGGGACATTTGATCTGCTCGCCAGCGCCTTCGGCTTCCACGGACAATTCCTGATCACAGTGGGGACAGTCAAAAACGATTTCCATAAGCTGAATAATCAGGCTGCAGCCTCAAAACTACTCGCGCGGCTGATTTCAAGCCAGAAAAAAATGCCCCAAGGTCCTGTGTCGTCGGCATGCAGCGGAGTAGCGTCCTCACCCATTGCAGCGGCGCCACGAACGCCGTCTGGTACCCCTGGGCGTATGCTCCAGCCGATATACTGACGGTAACGGCGTCCCAATGCATCGGGATCCTCGCCACCCACAACGATTACCATGGTATTCCGGAGACCCAGCCCGCGACTTGGTCCAGATCGTCCAATACAATCGCCCTGTCGAGTTGACCTGGTGATTTTCGCTCCAATTCGGCCCCGTAACCCGTGCGCACTAAAATGCTTTTTTTCACGCCGGCGTTCCAGCCGCATTCCAAATCAATGAGCTTGTCGCCGATCATAAAACTTTGCGCAAGGTCGAGAGTGAATTCGTCGCGGGCATCGAATAAAAATTGCGGCGACGGTTTGCGGCCATAGCTTGGGTCCCCGGGTTTCTCGGGAGCGACATAAATTTTCTCAATCCTAATTCCGTCGCGGGCGAGGCCACTGGACAAGGCTGCGTTGACTTTGTCCACATCGGCCATTGTGAAATATCCACGGCCGACCCCTGACTGGTTCGAGACGATAAAAAGCTTGAATCCGGCGGCGCAAAGCCTTTTCAGACCCGTCCGGGTTGACGGAAAAACTTTGATTTGATCCGGACGACTTAGATAGTTGGCGTCGGCGATCATCGTTCCATCGCGGTCCAGGAAAATGGCTCGGTTCATTTTCGGCGGCATGCGTGAGGCTAAATGATGTCCCTTTAAAATCAAGGAGACATCCTTGGCTTTGGGATTGGGACATCGGCCAGCCCACCCGAAAGCGGTGATGCCGCCAAGGCACTCCAAAACCACGCGGCGGATCGAAGACCGGCCTACGCCGCCGCATCAGTATCGGCAAACGCCATGGTGCTGATGAGTGCGTTGGCGGCCTGGCGGGAATCCAAGCGGGTGTGCTGGACTACAATGGGCGTATCGGATTCGATGAGGCTTGAGTATTCGGTGCCGCGTGGAACCGGTTCGGGGTCGGTCAGGTTGTTGAACCGGATGTGTTTGGTTCGCCGTGGGCCGACGGAAATGCGATAGGGACCGCCGGGATCGCGGTCGGAATAGAAAAGCCAAATTTGCAAATGCGCTTCCTGGTCAGCCAGATTGAGCACGCAAATACTTTCGTGGCTGGTCATTTCCGGTTCGGGGCCATGACTGGTTTGGGGAATGTAACCTTCGGCAATGGCCCAACGTTTGCGTCCCATGGGCGCGAATTTTTTTTGTTCGATGGGATTCATATGCGATAACGATTTTGGAGGACAGATCCCGCAAGGCTGGCATTCGGATGATCGCGTCCCCGATGTGGATTCATAAACGCGTGGTTCTTTTGGGTTTGGACAACAGGAGCAGAGCGGCGATGGCGGCAGCGGGAATCAAGACGGCGCCGGCGACGAAGTCACGGTATTTGTTGAGCCACAATTGCAGGCTGAACTGGCGGGCGCGCGCGTCAAAGTTACCATGCGCGCCGAAATCTCCGGGCACAGGGTCAAACAAATTGTTTGGGCGGTTGGGGTCGTCCGGTTCATTGGTTTGCTGACTTTGATAACAATGGCGGCCCAAATAGCGGTCCAAAAGGCGCGGGGCGAGCTTATTGCCAACGACGGCTTCGACGGTTGGAAAACCGACATAGACTTCACGCCGTTTATGGGTGGCTGCATAGACGATGGCATCTGCGGCAACTTCTGGTTGATAAATGGGTGGCACGGGTTGAGGTTTCATTGGCAGGCGGCTTTTGACCCAGTCAAACTGAGTCGTGTTGACGGCCGGCATTTCAACTTCACAAATGCGAATGTTCATGCGGTCGTGAATTAGCTCGCAACGCAATGCATCGGTAAACCCGTGTATGGCGTGCTTGGCGGCGCAATAAGCGCTTTGCAAGGGAATGCCGCGGTAGGCCAGCGCCGAACCGACCTGGATGATGGTCCCGCGATTGCGAGGGCGCATCCGCCGCAACGCGGCCAGGGCGCCCCAGACGTAGCCCAGGTATGTGACCTCAGTGACTCTTCGGAATTCTTCAGGTGACATTTCCGCTATGGGCGAAAAGACCGATGCCATGGCGTTGTTAACCCAAATATCAATCGGACCGAACTCATTCTCCAATTTTTGGGCGGCGTTTTCGACTGCCTTGTCATCGGCGACGTCTCCGGCCAGGACCAAACCGCGGCCGCCGGCCTGCTCGACTTCTTGCCGTACGAATTCGAGACGGTCGCCGCCTCTGGCAAACAGCCCGATTTTGGCGCCCAGCGCGGCAAAAGCGCGGGCTGTGGCGCGTCCGATGCCGGCGGAAGCGCCGGTAATCATCACCACTTCGCTTGATTGATGGTTAGTGCTCATGACCGATCTCCATTGGTTGGGCTTGCGCCCGATTTTTCAACTGCGATTGTTCCTGCATCTCCGGTATGGTATGCGGCTCGTGAATTTTATGGCCCTGGCCATTCTGAAAGCTGCCCTCGCGCAACGCCTTCGCCGCAACTTCGGCGGTGTGCAGGGCGCGGCGATGGGCGAGTTGTTCAATTTGCTCACGGCAACTGAAGCCGTCGGCGATCAACAGCGTCTTTTCGTCGGTGTCGCGCACCGCGGGCAAAAGCATTCTTTCGCCGCAACGAACGGAAACTTCGTAGTGTTCCGATTCGAACCCAAAAGAACCGGCCATTCCGCAGCAACCGGAATTGAGTATTTGAAAATCGAGGCCCAGATGCTTTAAAAATTCCGGCGTTCCTTCCATTTTCATTACGGCTTTGTCGTGGCAATGGCCGTGGACCAATGCCTTCTGATGCAGCCTGGGAAAACGAAAGTCCGGGTGTTTCGAGAAAAATTCACCAAATGAGACAACGAGTTTGCCCAGGCGGTCGGCATCTTCATCAAAGGGAAAGAGCCGCTTCAATTCGTCGCGAAAGACGCTGACACAACTGGGTTCCAGACCGACGATCGGGATTTCGGCGCGAATGTGGGGCCGCAATGAGACCAGGATTTTTGCGAGGAGCGATTTGGCATAATCCAACATGCCGAAATCATAGAGCGGGCGTCCGCAGCACAGTTTGTCCTCGGGCACAATCACGCGATGGCCTGAGGCCTCAAGGACTTCAACGGCGGCCTGAAGTATTTCCGGATGAAAATAATTGTTGAATGTGTCCGCCCACAGGACGACGGGACTGCCGTCGGGAGCGCGCCGCTCGCGTCGGTTCCACCAGTGGCGGAAGGTATGGGTGGCAAAGCGTGGCATGGAGCGTTTCTGTGAAATTCCTCCGAGCCATTTGACGAGGTTTCCGGCTATGGGAGCGGCGCCGATCAAATTTACCAGACGCGGCAGTTTCGAGGCGATGCGCGCCCAGACGTGAATCAGGCCCATGGAATAGGCATGGCGCGGGCGCAACCGGCCCTTGTAATAATGTGACCAGAATTCGGCCTTATACGTGGCCATGTCCACGTGCATGGGACAGTCGGACTGGCAACCCTTGCAGGCGAGGCACAGGTCGAGCGATTGCAGCACTTCCTTGCTTTTCCAGCCTTTATCAATCACTTCGCCTTGAAGCATCTCGAAGAGCATGCGGGCGCGTCCCCGCGTCGAATGCATTTCCTCGCGCGTGACCATGTAACTCGGACACATGGTGCCGCTCTCGCCGCGACGGCATTTGCCCACACCGACGCAACGCAGCGTGGATTCGGCGAAATTGCCGCCGTCTTCGCCATAGAAAAATTTCGTTTGAGGCTGCCAGGGATGGTAATTCACGCCGAGCCGGAGGTTCTCGTTATTGTGAAAGGCGTTCACGACCTTGCCCGGATTCATTCGATTCTGCGGGTCCCAAATTTTTTTAAACTCCCCAAAGGCCTGGATGAGGTCGCTGCCAAACATAAGAGGCAACAAGTCGGCTTTGGATTGACCGTCGCCGTGCTCGCCGGAAATCGAGCCACCGAGCCGGGTGATCAATACCGCCGCGTCCTCCACGAAATGCCGGTATTTTTCGATGCCGCTTTTTGTTTTGAGACCGAAGTCAATGCGGGTATGGATGCAGCCATCGCCGAAATGTCCGTAGAGGGAACAGGCGTAGCCGTATTTGTTATACAGATTGCGAAGTTCGCGAAGATAAACGCCTACCTTGTCCGGCGGCACGGCGCTGTCTTCCCATCCTTCCCAGGTCACCGGTTCGCCGGGCACGCGCGCCGTCGCACCCAGGCCGCCTTCGCGGACTTCCCATATTTTCTTCTCCATCTCCGGGTCGTCATAAAGTTTCACCGACGGTCCGCCGCCGAAGAATTTTTTGACCCTGGCCATCAAGTGGTGCGCCTTTGCGAGGGCTTCCTCTTTGCTCTCGCCGCCGAACTCGACGATCAACCAGCCTTTTCCCTCTGGAAGAAGCTTCAAGTCTTTCGAATGCATCTTGAGCTTCTTCATGTTGTTTGCGAGCACGTCGTCCATGCCTTCGAGGCCGATCGGGCCGCAATCGAGCACTTCCATGACATGATCGCCCGCGCTATAAACATCCGGATAACCGAGGGCCACGATGACCCGGCAGGGCGGGCTATGGACCAACCGTGTCACGGCCTGAAGCACCGTTACGCAAGTGCCCTCAGTGCCCACGAGCGCGCCGGCGACATTAAATCCAAATTCGGGCAGCAATTGGTCCAGATTGTATCCTGATACCCGGCGCGGGATTTTCGGATATTTTTTACGGATCAGATCGGCGTATTTGTTTCGCAATTCGAGGAGTTTCTGGTAAATTTCCGCGCGGCGCCCGCCGGAGGAAATAATGGCTGACAATTCCTGGTCGGAAGTTTTGCCGACACGCATTCGCAGGCCGTCATAGGTAAGCACTTCCATTTCGATGATATTTTCGACGGTCTTGCCCGCCATGATGGAGTGGACCCCACACGAATTGTTGCCGATCATACCACCCAGGGTGCAGTGGTTGTGTGTGGATGGGTCGGGGCCAAATGTAAGATGGTACTTTTCGGCCGCGGCGCGGAGGTCATCCAGAACGATTCCCGGCTCAACTCGAGCCTCTTTTTTGAGAGGATTCAGTTCCAGAAGCTTATGAAGATACTTCGAGAAATCCATAACCACGGCCACGTTGCAGCACTGGCCGGCCAGGCTCGTTCCGCCCCCCCGCGAGAGGACCGGCGCGCCAAATTCCCGACAGAGGGCCACGGTTCGCACTACGTCTTCCGTCGTTTTTGGAACGACCACACCGATGGGGATTTGACGGTAGTTCGATGAATCGGTCGAATACAACGCTCGGGCGCCGGCGTCAAATCGGACTTCACCGCAAATGGCCGCTGTTAATTTTTTGGCCAGCACGCCGGCTTCGCCATGCCATTCGTTGCGGGGCTCGCGCCGAATGTTTGTGGGAGGTGGTTTGGTTGCGCTCATAGCTTTATTTGAAATTTTGCGGCGTCGCGTTCTTTGAATTGCAGGCCAAGCCCCGGCTGTGACAGGTCTGGTTGCAGGAAACCTTTTTTGTGCGTCGCAGTCGCGCCATCGAAGAACATTTTTTCGATACGGACATGGTCGTGAAAATACTCGACGTGGCGCGCTCGCGGCGCGACACAACATAGATGACCGTGGACCGCCGGGGCGGTATGCGAGGAAAGCGGCGCGTCGAAGGAATCGCACAAGGCGGCCACCTGCAAAAACCCGGTGATACCGCAACGCGTGGCATCAGCCTGCAACACGTCCACGGCCTGCGCTTCGAGCATCCGTCGCGCCTGAATACAATCGTAATTGTACTCGCCGGCAGTGATGTCCATGGCCGCCGGCGCGTGTTCGCGAAGGAAACGCAGGCCGGACAAATTGTCAGAAGAAACGGGTTCCTCGAACCAAACAGCGCCGTATTCGGCGAATCTTTCCGCCAACGCGCGCGCCTGGCGGGGGGGACAGGCGCCGTTGGCATCCACAAAAAGTTCAGTTTTCGACCCGATCGCTCTGCGGGCGATCCGCACCCGTCCTTCATCGGCGGTTGGATCGCGAGCGACTTTCATTTTCACCATCCTGATGCCCTCGCTGACCCAATTTTCCAACTGTGAGCGCAGTTGTTTATCGCCGTACGAAGTAAAGCCGCCACTGCCATAGACGGGGATTTTTTCGCGCACCGCCCCCAGCAACCGCACCAGTGGCGCGCCGAGCAAGCGCGCTTTGAGGTCCCACAGGGCCGCGTCCACCGCGGCAATGGCGGTTGAAGCCAGGCCCCTCTTTCCATAGTTTCGGACTGAAGCGTTCAATTGTTCCCAGAATAAACGATTGTGCATTGCGTTTCCGCCGCGGAGGAGCGGGAACAATTTTTCACGGATAAAAGGCACACAGGCTTCGTGCGAATAGGTGTACCCCAACCCCTTGGTTTTTCCGGCGCCCAGCCGCACGAGGACCAACGTTGTCGAGTCCCATTCGGCTGTCGCGTCGGATTCCGGAAAGTCTGTGGGCACCTTAAACGCATTTACTTCGCAATGCTCAATGGTTTCATTCAATGGCTTAAAAATTCAGGCAGCGAGCGAAGCGGGCCGTTCCACGTGGAGGCCTTCGGCAATTTCCTCGATCATTTTTGCGTTGAAGGCGGGAAGGTCATCCGGCGAGCGGCTCGTGACCAACCCATTGTCCACCACAACTTCCTGATCCACCCATTGCGCGCCGGCATTTTTTAAATCCGTTTTGATGCTTGCAAACGACGTCAGTTTGCGTCCGCGGACAACGTCGGCTTCGATCAACATTTGCGGGCCGTGGCAAATGGCCGCGACCGGCTTGCCCGTTTGGAAAAATGCTTTTACGAATTGCACGGCCATTTGTTCACGGCGCAAATGGTCCGGGTTGATGACACCGCCCGGGAGCACGAGCGCGTCGAAATCTTCTGCCTTGGCTTTGTCCAGCGGGATGTCCACTTTTATGGTCCGGCCCCAATCCGTAAATTTCCATGCTTTAATTTGCTCTTTGCCGGGCGAAACGATTTTTACTTCCGCTTGCGCCTGGCTCAAGGCTTCCAGCGGAGAAAATAACTCATCCTGTTCGAAGCCGTCAGTGGCGAGGATCGCGACTTTCTTCCCTTTGAGATTCTGTTGATTTGTTTTCATAAATTGGCGCGCTGTCAATGGGGCAGATAGCTTTCAATCCCATCTTTGAATGATTGCCCAATGGCATGGACGCGGTTGGGGTCACCGTGAAGCATAGCGGTCATAAAGTGTCGAGCTTGCTTGATGGTAATGTGAGGCGGAAGCGGCGGCACTTCCGGGTCAGTGTACGCGTCTATCACGACCGGGCGGTCCGATTTGAGCGCGTCAATCCAGGCCGTTGCCACGGCTTCGGGGCGGTCCAGGCGTATCCCTTTAAGCCCCAGCATTTCGGCGTACGTTGCAAACGGAAAGTCGGGCAGGTTTTGCGACGCCTCAAATTTTGGGTCGCCACTCAGGACGCGCTGTTCCCATGTGACCTGGTTCAAATCATGGTTATTCAAGACGAGGATAATCAATCGGGGGTCTTTCCATCGTTTCCAGTATTTGGCGACGGTCACGAGTTCGCCGAGGCCGTTCATTTGCATGGCGCCGTCGCCCACCAAGCCATAGACGACCCGGTTGGGGAACGCAAATTTGGCGGCGATGGCGTAAGGAACGCCCGCGCCCATCGTAGCGAGGGTCCCGGAAAGCGAGGCCATCATGCCTGGGCGGATTTTCAAATCGCGGGCGAACCAATTGGCCGCTGAGCCTGAATCAGCGCACAAAATGCAGTTGTCAGGCAAACGGGGCGAAAGTTCCCAAAAAACACGCTGAGGATTGAGTGGTTTTGCGTCATTCATTGCGCGGGCCTCGAGCACTTTCCACCAGGACGCCACCTCCCGTTCAATTTTTTCGCGCCACGATCTGTCCTCCTTTTTCTTCAACAATGGTATCAGCGCGCGCAATGTTTCGGCACTGTCACCGGCCAGGCACACTTCGGCAGGGTACCGCAAGCTTAACATGCGCTCGTCAATGTCAATTTGAACGCAGCGGGCCCGCCCTTCCTTGGGCAAAAATTCCGAATAGGGGAAGCTGCTGCCGATCATGAACAGCGTGTCGCATTCCATCATGAGGTCCCAGCTCGGCTTTGTGCCAAGCAAACCAATCGAGCCGGTGACGAAAGGCAGATCATCCGGCAGGGCGGCCTTACCCAGAAGCGCTTTGGCGATGCCGGCCCCGAGGAGGTCGGCCGCTTCAATGACTTCACGCCCGGCGCGCATCGCGCCAGCCCCGATCAAAATGGCGACACGATGCCCTTCATTCAAAACTTTGGCCGCGCGTTCCAAATCTTTGTCCTGGGGAATGATTCGGGGCCTGGCATGGCCGATGCCCGAATGGACGGTGCCGTGAAGATGCTCTGGAACTCTCACGGCCTTGGTTTCCTGCAAATCGTTCGGCATGATGACGCAGGTGACACTGCGTTGAGCTTTGGCGATGCGCACTGCGCGATCCACGAGGTGACGGACTTGGGCTGGATGCGCGGCCATTTGCACAAATTCGCTGGCAACGTCCTTGAAGAGCGTGGTCAGGTCTACTTCCTGTTGATAATGCCCTCCCAGCCCCTGCCGGGATTGCTGCCCCACAATGGCCACGACAGGAACGTGGTCCAGTTTTGCGTCGTATAGCCCGTTGAGCAAATGGATGGCGCCGGGTCCGGAGGTGGCCAGGCAGACGCCGACTTCACCGGTAAACTTGGCGTGTGCGCAAGCCATAAAAGCCGCCATTTCTTCATGGCGCGCTTGAATAAATTCGATGGGATGAGAATTCTTTTCGGCGCGGCCCAACGCCCCCATGATTCCGTTTATTCCGTCGCCGGGATAACCATATATTCGCCGCACACCCCAGTCATAAAGCCGTTCGATAAGAAAATCCGCACACGTCTCCATGCCTCGGTTTTAGCTAGATATTTGCCAAATTAATACGTCGGGAAAAGTGCCTTAAACAGACTACGGTTGTGCAAGCCGCAACAATTAAGGGCCATACGGTTGCAAACTGCACTTGTATTCTTGAGGCGCGCCGGTCAATGGCGGCTTTTTCAGTACTGGCCCGGGTGATTATGAATGGCAGGCTTAAAGCTACTGGTGAAGTTGGAAGGTGGGACAAAACATTGTTGGACCGTCCGTATGAAACTAAATGGGAAACCAGGAAACTAAACGCGGACAAATTCAACAAAAAACCTCACCTTCCGTTTTCTAATTTATGCGAGCGATTTGGAAAGGTTCCATTAGTTTTGGCCTGGTTTCCATTCCAATTTCTCTTTTTCCGGCGACACAACGGGAAGAGCTCAAGTTTCGCCTTCTGCGAAAAACCGATTTAAGCCCTATCAATTATAAACGCGTCGCCGAAGCCGACGGCAAAGAAGTGCCTTGGGACCAGGTCGTGAAGGGTTACGAATACGAAAAGGGACAGTTCGTGGTTGTGACTGACGAAGACTTCGATCGGGCAGATGTAAAGGCTACGCAGACAGTGGACATTGTGAACTTCGTCAACATGAACGAGATCAATCCGATCTTTTTTTACAAGCCCTACTACATGCAGGCGGAAAAAGGAGGGGAAAAAGCCTATGCCCTCCTGCGAAACGCCTTGGACGCTTCGGACAGAATTGGCATCGCCAAGGTGGTCATTAGAGTACGCCAGCATCTGGCTGCGATCAAGGCCCAGGAAAAGGGCTTGATGCTCGAGTTGATGCATTTTTCAGAGGAGTTGGTGAACGTTTCAGAATTCAAAACCCCGGTTGGCCATTCGGCGAGCAAGGCGGAAATGAACATGGCCTCTCAGTTGATTGAATCCATGACCACCGCATGGCGGCCCGACCAGTATCACGATGACTATCACGAAAGCCTGAAAAAAATGATCGAGGAGAAACTCCGGCATGGCGGCCAAAAACCGCCCGCTGCCAAAAAACCGCGGAAGCCAACCAATGTGATTGATCTGGTATCCGTGCTGCAACGCAGCATCAAGGAAACGCGCAAGCAGGCGAGACCATTGAAAAAGGCCGCGTAAGCTTATGGCGTCGCTGACTGAATACGCCCGCAAACGGAATTTTAAAAAAACTCTTGAGCCACCCGCCGAGCCCGGAGTGGGATGCGAGAATCGCTTTGTCGTCCAAAAACATGCCGCAAGCCGGTTGCATTATGATTTTCGACTGGAGATGGACGGAGTCCTGAAATCCTGGGCGGTGCCCAAAGGGATTCCGTATTCAAAGGGCGATAAACGGCTGGCCGTGCGCGTCGAAGACCATCCGGTTTCCTATATCAATTTTGAAGGTACGATTCCTAAAGGACAGTATGGTGGCGGAACGGTCATGGTCTGGGATTGCGGAACGTTCGAGAGCAAAAGCCAGAAGCCAGCGCAAGACCTCGAATGCGGGAAGCTGCACTTTACGCTGCAGGGACACAAACTGCACGGCGATTGGCATCTAGTGCAATTGCGCCGCGGCGACCAATGGCTGCTCATTAAGGGCGGCAAAGACATGAAACCCGTTTCCAAAAAGTCCGATGACACGTCAGCGCTTTCGGGGAGGTCAATGCGACACTTGTCGGAAAACGGAGCAGTGTGGGAATCGTCAAAGTCCGTCAAGGAAAACCGTCCCTTTTTCGCCGGGGCGCGAGCCATTTTGAAAGCCAAATTGCCGCCGGCCACGTTTATCGAACCAATGAAGGCGCGCCTGGTTTCCGCGCCGCCGGAATCTGGCGATTGGATTTATGAAATCAAATTCGACGGCTATCGGGCGATGGCTTTCAAGAACGACGGGGCGGTAAGATTATTTTCGCGCAATGAAAAAGATTTTGCCGAAAAATTTCCGGAGATTGCTGACGCTGTTGCGTCATTAGACATGAATGAAGCGATACTTGACGGCGAAATTGTGGCGTTGGACGAGAAAGGCGTTTCTTCATTCCAATTGTTGCAAATGGTTGAAATCGGTGAACGTCCGCCCGTTTACTACTATGCTTTTGACCTGCTGCGCTTAAATGGAATGGACCTGCGCCATCTGGCGATGGTCGAGCGCAAGGCGAAGCTGGAACATATTTTGAAGAAGGCGCCGGAGGCGATTCGGCTCTCAGCTTCGCTCGGAAACGACGCCAAAAAACTGGTGAAGCAAGTGGCAAAATTGGGATTGGAAGGCTTGATTGGAAAGCGCTCCGAGTCCGTGTACGAGGCCGGAAAACGCACCGGGGCATGGATTAAATTAAAATCGCGGCGGGAACAGGAATTCGTCATAGGCGGTTATACGGATCCCCAGGGCGCCCGCGAATATTTTGGCGCATTGCTCGTCGGAATCTATGACGGCAAACGATTGAAATTCTGCGGAAAAGTAGGGACTGGTTTTAACAGTAAATTGTTGCGTGCCCTGCACGCGCGACTGAAAGAATTACACCGTGGCGATTGCCCATTTGTGAACCTGCCGGAAGCACGCGGCAGCCGGTATAGTCCAGGCATCACAGCAGGCGAATTGAAAAAATGTCACTGGGTCCAACCCCATTTAGTAGGACAAGTTGCGTTTGCGGAATGGACGCGGGACGATAAATTGAGGCAACCGGCATTTCTCGGTTTGCGCGAAGACAAGGACGCCGGGGAAGTTGTCCGCGAGAAAGCGGATTCATAAAGATGACGATGAGGAAGGGAAATTTCAAGGGCGAGGATGGGACGAAAGCGAATATGGCGGAAAGATCAAAACTTAAAATTGGAACGAAAACGATCGAAGTCTCGAACCTGGGCAAGGTGTTCTATCCGAAAACGGGATTTACCAAAGGCCAAACGATTGATTACTACATTCGCATTTCACCGGTCCTGCTGCCGCATTTGAAGGATCGACCTCTGACGCTGAAGCGTTATCCCGAGGGAGTCGAAGGATTGTTCTTTTACGAAAGGCAATGCCCGCGGCACCGGCCGGATTGGATTATGACGCATGCCGTTCCCCGGAGCGAAGGCGGTCAAATTGACTATTGCGTGATGAACAACCTGTCCGCGCTCGTCTGGGCGATCAATCTTGCAGATCTGGAACTTCACGTTTTTTTACATCGCGCCCCGCAAATTGCCCAGCCGACTGCCGTGGTTTTTGACCTGGACCCCGGCGCGCCCGCGGACATCCTGGATTGCTGCCGGACGGCGTTGCGATTAAAATCTCTTTTGGAGGAACTAAAACTGAAAAGTTTTCCAAAGACTTCCGGGTCAAAAGGGATACAAGTGTACGTTCCGCTGAATCGGCGGGTCGGTTATGAAAAAACCAAGGCATTTGCCCGGAGCCTTGCCGGACAACTGCAACGATCGGCTCCTGAATCCATTGTTTCCAGTATGCAAAAGTCCCTGCGGCAGGGCAAAGTGTTCGTGGATTGGAGCCAAAACGACGACCACAAAACCACGGTCTGTGTTTATTCCATGCGGGCCAAAGAGCGGCCAACTGTGTCCACACCGGTCCGATGGGACGAATTGGAAGCGGCGCTAAAAAAAAATAATCCTAAAGCGCTGGCGTTTGAACCCGAAGACGTTCTTAAACGGGTTGAAAAAGAAGGTGACCTTTTCGAGCCGGTCTTGAAGTTAAAGCAAAACCTGCCCTGATGCTTATTTTGCATGATTCGTTGCATTGTGCATGGCCATTTCTGTTGGATTGTCCCAAAGCGCGCGCTGGAGCGGGGTGGAAATCGCTATGCCGTCAACGCAGTGTCTTATCCGCCGGGTGCCAATCAATTTTGGCCAGGCCGAATCGTCCCGCGATTTCTTTCAAAAAGGCCAATGGCTGCGCGGTATCGTCGTGGCGGGCGCGCCAAGTGACTTCGCAGGTCATTTCCATGAAGGCTGCCTTTTCTCCCATCGTAAGGGATGAGGAAATGATCTTAAAGCCTGCCGCTACAATGGCACTGGTCATTTCAGTTTCGGAGGCGGCTTTATCACCGGCGACAAGAGTGAGCGTAGCCTGACGATCCTGTTTCATGCACTTTTCCATTTGTTTAAGTCCTACCAGGATCAATAGTCCCAAACCCAAAGCGCCCAATCCAAGGCCGATTTGGCCGCCGCCAAAGCAAAGTCCCATAACCGTGACAAACCAAAGCGTCGCCGCCGTGGTTACGCCGCGGACAATGCTTCCTTTGCGCAGGATGACTCCACCGCCAATGAATCCCATACCCGAGAGAATGCCGAGCGGCAATCTCATCAAATCCATGACGATAAATGAGTTCGAAGCTTTTCCGGAAACCGTCAGCAGAAGGTTGACCTGGATCATTGAGAGTGATGCCGCCAGGCACACGAGTAAAGTCGTTCGCAAACCCGCCGCCTGGCCGTGTTCCTCGCGGTTCATTCCGATCAACACCCCTCCTGCCACTGTCAAAAGCAGGCGTATTGCAATGTCATGCCAACTGACCACCAAAGGCATAGCCTGAATAAGCGAAGGTCATGCCAATTCTCCGTTTGGCACCTTTCTTGCCCTCCAAGTCCGCGACCATGGCCGAACAGATAAAATCGGCGTCACAAAAGGACGAACAGGGAAAACCGAACCAGGAAAGCGAAAGTAAGCCGGAGCAAAAGGAAGATCTGGAAAAGGAGAAATCCCGGGGGAACCAGTCCGATAGAGCGGGCGACGAGTCCGAAAAGCCGCAGAAACCACCGCTTTACAAACGGCGCGGGTTCATTGTCACCGCCGTAATCGTTGGGGTGGTTCTCATTGTCGTCCTCATCGTTGGCTGGCTTATACTCAGTCAATATGTTTACACCGATGATGCGTATATTGACGGGCATGTCACGCAAGTCAGCGCACGGGTTTCGTCCCAGGTGCTGGCTTTGCACATTGTGGACAATCAGCTCGTTCACAAGGGAGATTTGTTGATTGAGTTGGACCCAGCAACCTTTCAAGTCGGGCTTGAGCAGGCCAAAGCGCAGGTGATCGCGGCGCGCGGAAAATTGGCGCAGGCGCAGGCCCAAGTAGGGACGGCCAAAGCGTCGGTCCTTCAGGCAAGCGCGCAATTGGACGCCGCGGAAGTGCAATTCAGCAACGTGGACCGGAACTTGACGCGCTTGCAGGAAGTGGATGAGCGGGCCCGTTCCCGCGAGCAATTGGACAATGCCTTCACCGCAAGGAAAAATGCCCAGTCACAACTCGAAATTGCCAAAGCACAAAAAATTTCCGCCGCAGCCAACGTCACCAGCACGCAAGCTTCCGTGAAAGGTGCTGAGGGAGACCTGGAAACCTCACTGGCCAATGAAAAGGGCGCCGCGGTGAATTTAGAGTATTGTAAAATTTATTCGCCGGTAGAGGGCCGGGTTACCGCCAGAACGGTGGACGTGGGCAATTATGTTTCACCGGGACAGGCGCTGTTTATGCTCGTGGACCCGCGAGTGTGGATCACGGCCAACTTCAAGGAGACACAATTGACGCGATTGCGGCCGGGCCAGCGGGTGACGATTCACGTGGACGCTTTCCCCGGTCACACCTGGCATGGCCGCGTGGATTCCATCCAAATGGGTTCGGGCGCGCGCTTCAGTGTTTTGCCCGTTGAAAATGCCACGGGCAATTTCGTGAAACTCGTCCAGCGCGTTCCGGTGAAAATTGTCTTTGATGCAGGACCGAATACAAACGACGCGCCTATGCTGTCGCCGGGACTGTCCGTCGAACCATGGGTAAAGGTAAAATGAGACCGGGCCAAACCAACCCATGGCTCGTGGCCGTCATCGTTTCGATGGCCACGTTCATGGAAGTGATGGATACATCGATTGCCAATGTGGCCTTGCGCAATATTGCCGGAAGCATGGCTGTGGACTTGAGCGATTCCACGTGGATTTTGACCAGTTACCTCGTCAGTAACGCCATCATTGTGCCGACCAGCGGCTGGCTCGCATCCGTCATGGGCCGAAAGCGGTTCTATATGGCCTGCGTGGCGCTCTTCACGGGCAGTTCCTTCCTCTGCGGCATCGCGCCGACGTTTGGATTCCTGTTGATTGCGCGAGTGCTGCAGGGACTTGGCGGTGGCGGGCTTGCGCCATCGGAGCAGGCGATCCTTACGGACTCCTTCCCGCCGGAAAAACGCGGCATGGCTTTTGCTTTTTACGGGGTCGCCGTGGTTGTGGCCCCGGCAGTGGGCCCCGCGCTGGGTGGTTGGGTCACGGACCATTTTTCATGGCGCTGGATTTTTTTCATCAATCTTCCGGTTGGCATCGCCTCGCTGATCTTGACGTATATGTTCGTGGAGGATTCCTCTTCGGCAAAAAAGGAACACGAACGGGCAACCCGCGGCGGCATCAAAGTGGATTATGTCGGTTTTGCGCTGGTGGCCCTCGGGTTGGGCTGCCTGCAAGTGATTCTGGACAAAGGCCAGGAAGACGATTGGTTTGGCAGCCCGTTCATCACGAGCTTTGTGGTGATCAGCGCGGTTGGAATTGTTGGTGCCATCATTTGGGAATTGTTCGGGACCAAAGACCCGATCGTGGATTTGCCGATGTTCCGGGACCGAAGCTTCTTTTTTGCGAACATCATGATGTTTCTCAACTTGTTCGTTTTGATGTCCACCACACAGTTGCTGCCGCGGTTCGTCCAGGAAATATTGCCGTATAACGCCACCAAGGCCGGGCTAATACTGATGCCCGGCGGATTCGTCATCATAGCGTTTTTGCCATTGGTGGGAATCCTGGTGAGAAAAATCCAACCTAAATATTTGATCCTCACCGGTTTTATCATTGGCGCGCTGGCTCTGGACAATTATTGCAGTTTTACGCCGGACGCGTCATTTAAGAAAATCGTCCTTGCCCGGGCATTTCAGGGGATCAGTGTGGCCTTTTTATTCGTGCCCATTCAGACGCTGGCCTATTCCAATCTGCCCGAAGGTAAATCAAACAACGCCTCGGCGCTCATCAATCTCATGCGGAATTTAGGAGGAAGCGTGGGCATATCCGTGGGAACGACCTTATTGGCGCGGCGCAGCCAGGTCCATCAAGGCTACTTGACCTATCACACGACGGCCGTTGCGCCTGCTTTTCAACACGAATTACAAAACCTCACCGATCAACTATTTCGTTATGGCACTGACCCTGTGGATGCCAGAAAACATGCGTTGGCCATGCTTTACCGGGAAACAGGGCGCCAAGCGGACATGCTGGCGTATCTGGACGTGTTCGTCGTTCTAATGGTCGGGGCGCTCATCGCCGCGGGTCTAACTGTATTTTTGAAACGGATGGACCTCACCAGGACTTCAGCCCATTAGCCGCATGCGTCACGGGATATCCATATTCATTTTGGCGACGGCCATTCTGTCAGGTTGCGCCATTGGCCCGAGCTATCAAAAACCGAGAATCCCGGTTGAACAAAATTTTGCGGAAATGAGCCACTACGAAAATACCAATGCTCCCGCGGCAAACTGGTGGAAGACATTCCAGGATCCGGAATTGGAAAAGTTAATTCGTGAAGCAGCGAGCGAGAACTTGAGTTTGCAAATAGAAACTCTCCGGGTCCGCGAAGCGCGCTATCAACGGAACATCATGGGCGGATATTTGTTGCCAACGATTGACGCGGACGCGGGGTATCTTCGCGCGTACGGCAGCAAGAACGTAACGCTACCGCTGGGCAAAGGCGGCGGGGGCGATCCACCCGATCCGGCAGGTCTTGATGCCAACGACGGCACTTTTGACAACGAGTTGACGGTTCTGGGCAAAGGCGGATTCCCCGGGGTCTGGAGCGATTTATATCAAGCCGGTTTTGATGCGACCTGGGAGATCGATGTCTTCGGTGGAATCCGCCGCCGTTTGCAAGCCGCTAATGCGCAAATGCAGGCGGAAATTGAAACGCGCCGGAATTTCATGATCACGCTCTTTGCCGAAGTGGCCCGCGACTATTTGGAATTGCGAGGGACTCAGGAGCGCCTTGCCATTGCGCGGAATAATCTGGCTGTGGCGAAGGAGGTTTGGCAGTTGACTGTTTCCGAGCGCAAGAGCGGGTTGGCGGCGGGCTTGCAGGTCACGCAGGCTGCGGCGGAAATGGCCGCAACGAGCGCCACCATACCGCCTCTGGTGGCGCAATTCCGCGAGCTTGCGCATGCTCTCTCCATTCTGCTGGGGCGCCAACCCAATGCGCTCGGAGCGGAATTGGACACGGCCAAACCGTTGCCGATGACGCCCCCAACTGTTCCTGTAGGTTTGCCCTCCCAATTGCTGGAACGGCGCCCGGACATCCGCGCGGCGGAACGGCAACTGGCCGCCGCGACGGCTGATATTGGCGTGGCCGAAGCCGACCTGTTTCCAAAATTCGCGCTTAACGGGGGGAGCATGGGCCTGGATGCTTCGACTGCGGGATCGGTATTTGACGGGAGCAGCAGGTATTTTATGGTCAGCCCAACAGTGACCTGGCGGGTTTTCGACGCGGGCAGAATCCTTAATAACATCAAGTTACGGAAGGCAAGTCAGCGCGAAGCTTTGGTGCAATATCAAGATACCATTTTGACCGCGTTGCAGGACGTTGAAGACGCGCTTACGTTATATTCGACCGGACAAACCAGGCGCGCTGAATTAAAAGAAGAGGTTAACCAAAGCCAAATTTCCCTGGCCCTTGCCAAACAGCAATATCAGCACGGTCTATCGAGTTTTTTGAATGTCTTGCAGGCCGAACAGGCGCTTTTTAAGGCGCAGGAGGACTTGGCGCAATCCGATCAAAGTGTTTCAACAGATTTGGTCGCATTATATAAGGCGCTGGGAGGTGGATGGTAGGCGCCTGCTTCCGGCTTGTTCGCGTAGTGTATCGCTAATCATTTTAAATACGATTTTTCGGGGACGGGAACCAGCGAAGTTGGCCACTACTCGAGAGCTTGGCAGAGCTGCAATGACTGTGACGGCGTTGAGTTGCTGATAGAAATTCAGGGTTTTTTATGCTTGGGAGGCCGATATTGCCTGGCCTGTATGGCAACAAATTCCGCATTGGCCGCCGGGCGACTACAGGCGCCATAGCGGTCGGCGTAAACGCGGACGAAGGCCGCGCCGAGGAGCAAAATCTGGGCTGAATAATAGACCCACATCAAAACGACAACGAATGAACCGACAGCTCCGTAGGCGGAGCTGAGACTGCTGCGCCCGAGATAGGCGCCCAGCAAAAATTTGCCGACGGTAAAGAGCAACGCCGTTATGACCGATCCCACCCAGACATCGCCCCATGCAATTCGAACGTCTGGCAGCATCTTAAAAATCATGGCAAACAAAAGCGTAATGACCGCCAGAGAAGCTCCAAAATCAATGAGTTTCCAGAGGAAAAAATGCACTGGCACAACGCCGCTCATCCATTCTCCCATTGCATCGAGACCCGCGCTGACAACCAATGAAACCAGCAGCACAAAGCCAATTCCCAAAAGCATCAGGAACGAGAGTAACCGATATCGGATAAAGCTGCGTACGCCGCTGGATTTGAGCCGGACATTCCAAATAGCATTGAGAGCTTGTTGGAGTTGGATAAAAACGCTGCTCGCCCCGATGAAAAGTGTAATCAAGCCGGTGATCGTCGCAAACAGGCTGGCCTTGGGGCGATTTGCCGCCGAAAGAAGCGATTGGACTGACTGGGCGCTGTTTTTGCCGATGAGCTTCGAGATTTCATTGAAAACCTGGTGTTGCGCCGCCTGATGGCCGAACATAAGTCCGGCCAGCGCCAGCACCAGGATAAACAACGGGGCAATGGCGAAGATCGTGTAAAACGCCACCGCGGCGCCCATGGCGGAGGCATTTGCATCGAGCCAAACCGTCACCACGCTATACACAGTGTCATACAATCTTTTGAATTTTCTAGTCAATATCTTCCTCAAAGGCTAAACGTTCTTCTTCCATCCAGCGCGGCTCAACGGAGCCGCGCTCGTGAAAGATCGGCCCGCCCCGGCTCTCAAGGTCTCAATGCCATTGGCGGGTCAAATAATCGCAAAAGGCCAGGATGAACATAATTAAGAGCCAAAGAAATCCCACACCGGACACCAGCCGCACAATGTTGGCGCTTGTGCGAAGGCGCATAAAAAACAACAGGACCAATATCATCTGAACGAAAGCCAGTGAAAGGATGACGGCGGTGCCCAAGCCTCCTAAATTGAAATACGAAAGTCCGAACATCACGAACAACAGGACCATGAGCGCCAGCCAGACGGCGATGAACATATATTTGGGTTGTGTTTTCACTCATGCCTCCCAATCAAATAGAGCAACGGGTACAGAAAAATCCAAACGATGTCCACAAAGGCCCAGTAAAGGCCGACCATTTCCAAAGGTGTATAGTATTGCGCGGAGAATCTGCCGCGCGCAGCCATGATTGTCATCACCGTAAGCAGCCCAATGCCCACAATCATGTGAATGCTATGGAGCCCTGTCATTCCCCAGTACAACCAGAAAAACATTTGCGTGTGGGCGGGCAAGGTCGGATCAAATGTCACGCCCGGCAGAACCTTGTCGCCCAGGTCTCCGAGATATTCAAGTCCCTTGGAGGTCAAAAAACCCAACCCCAGCAAAATCGTCGCCAGGAGCAGGGGCACAATTACTTTCGTCCGATTTTCTGTGGCCGCCTGAACGGCCAGCGCCATCGTCAATCCACTGGTCAACAGGAGTGAGGAGTTGAGTGTGCCGTAAAAGATCAGGGTGTGTTTGACGCCGGTCATGAAGTCGCTGTCATAAAAATGCCGGTAAATCGCATAAGAAACGAAGAGGCCGCTAAAAAACAGGACTTCGGTTGCCAAAAAAACCCACATTCCCATGTGGGCCGCTTCGTATTGTTGGGGCATTTCCTCGAACTGCTGTTCCACCATGGCGGCTTGCTCGGGCATAAAATGGTTTCGTTTATTCTTTTGGAACGACCACCGGGGCGTTTTGCATGGTCTTGTCTTCCGGGGTTTTGGATTCCCCAAATTCATCCAAAGGCGGGTATTCATACGGCCCCTGCGTGACGATGGGCACTTCGTGAAAGTTATGCTTTGGCGGCGGAGAGGCTGTGGTCCATTCCAGGCCGGTGGCGCCCCACGGGTTGGGTCCGGCCTTTTTTCCATAACGCAGCGACCAAAGGAAATAGATAAAGGGCAGGAGGTACGCCGCGCCGAGAATGCTGGCGCCGGCGGTTGACATCACATTGTAGAATTGAAACTCCGGAGCATAGGCATGGACGCGGCGCGGCATTCCCAGATAACCCACGATGAATTGCGGGAAAAATGTCAGGTTAAAGCCGATGAACATGACAATGGCCGCAAGCTGGCCCAGTCTTTCCGGATAAAGACGGCCGGTGATTTTGGGCCACCAAAAATGCAGGCCGCCCATGAACGCCGTGACCATGCCGCCCACCATGATGTAATGGAAGTGCGCGACCACAAAATAGGTGCCGTGGACCTGCACGTCCACCGCCAGTGTCGCCAGAAACAATCCAGTCAAACCTCCGATTGTAAAAAGGCCGAGGAAGCCAAGGGCGTACAGCATCGGTGTGGAGAAATGAATCGAACCGCGATACATGGTCATGGTCCAGTTAAAGACCTTGATGGCCGACGGAACGGCTACAAAAAAGCTGAGGATGGAAAAGACCATGCCCGCGAAAATGGACTGGCCGCTGACAAAGAGGTGATGGCCCCAGACCAGAAAACCGAGCATAGCGATGGCGACACTCGAAAAGGCGATAAAATAGTAGCCAAAAATGTTTTTCCTCGAAAAGCACGGGACGAGTTCGCTGATCACCCCCATGCCCGGCAAGATCATAATGTACACAGCCGGATGCGAATAAAACCAAAAGAGATGCTGGAACAAAACCGGATCGCCCCCGATGGCCGGGTCGAAAATACCGACACCCCAAAGGCGCTCGACGCCGATGAGCAGCAACGTGATGGCCAGCACTGGCGTCGCCAGCACAAGTATGACGCTTGTGGCGAAGGACGACCAAATGAACAGGGGCAGACGGTACCACGTCATACCCGGCGCGCGCATTTTGTGGATGGTCACGATAAAGTTCATGCCGGTGATGATGGAACTGAAACCGGCGAGGAAAACGCCAAAGATCATGTCAACGACGTGCGTATTCGAGTACGTGGTGCTGTAAGGGGCGTAAAACGTCCAGCCGGTGTCCACGCCTCCTAGAATGATGGAAAGCAAGGCGAAAAACCCTCCAATCACAAACAAATACCAACTCATCAGGTTCAACCTCGGAAAGGCAACATCGCGCGCTCCGATCATCATTGGAATTAAAAAGTTTCCCAGCACGGTGGGGATGGAAGGAATCAGGAAAAACCAAACCATCAGAACGCCGTGGATCGTAAACATTTTGTTATAGGTATCGGGAAGCATCAGGTCACCTTGCGGCGTGAGCAGGTTGATGCGCATCATCGCCGCGGCAAGGGCGGCAATGAAAAAGAAAACCAGGATTGACAACAGGTAAAGGATGCCAATGCGCTTGTGGTCGTGGGTCAGCAGCCATGAGGCCACCGTATGCCCTGCCTGAAGATAGTTTTCCTCCGGCTCCGGCCCGGGAAGCGGAGGCACTGCGGATGTCGGTTGCTCGGCGATCATAAAAAGGCTTTCAATTGCCCGGCGGGGATTTGTTGGCCAGGCTTCTAATATACGCCACAAGCTCGAATAGTTGCTCCTGGTTAACCCGCCCCTGAAAGCTTGGCATAACCGGCGCATATCCCGCGGGCACTTGTGACGAAGGATTGAGAATGTGGTCGTGGATATATTTGTCATCCACCCGGGCAAATGTGCCGTCGCTTAACGGCGCCAGCTTTCCATAAATGCCATCGAGGGGCGGGGCGTGGACGGTCGAGCTGTTCACATGGCAGCCGCTGCACCCCAATTCACGGAATAATTTTTCCCCTTCCTGGGCCAAATTGTCCCGCGGCTTTCCATGCGCCAGCCACTCCTCGTACGCCGCGGGGCTCATCACATAGACGAGCCCTTGCATTTCGGCGTGGCCAGCGCCGCAATATTCCGTGCAATAGAAGCGATAAGTGCCGATGCGGGTGGGCTTGAACCATTCTGTCAGAAATCGTCCGGGCACAACGTCCTGCTTCACGCGAAATGCCGGTATGGAAAAACTATGGATGACATCCTCGGAGGCGAGAGTGAGTTTGACCGGCCGATCCACCGGAACGTGCAACTGGTCAATTTCGCGATTGCCCTCCTGGTGCTGGATCTTCCACATCCATTGTTTGCCGACCACATCTATGTCCAGCGTGCCGGGGGGCGGAACCTCCTGATAAAAATAAGCGTCCGCGCCCCAGGCGAAAAGTCCCATGAACAAAACCGTGGGGATAATGGTCCAGGTGACTTCAATTTTGTTGGTTGAAACTTTTAGCGGCCCGCGGTATGCCTTGTTTCCACGCCGGTATTTGAATAAAAAGAAAATCATCGGCAGAAACACGATGGCAAGAGTGAACGCGCTGAAACCCAATAGAAGAAAATAAATATCATCCACGGACCCGGCGGTCGTCGAAGCCGCGCTTGGAAAGAGAGGAATATTCATTTCAGCAGCGTCGTTTGCGCCGGGAGGGACGGATGAAGTAGATGCCCAGCGCCGCAACCATTCCCACGCCGCCGACCCGCATAGTATCCATGATGAGAGTCCCGTATTTGCCCCGGAGCGGGCTGTATTCGCAGCAAAGCAGGATAAAGTCACGGACCGGTGAATCTATCTTTTGAGCGCTCGCGTCGCGCAATGCGGTATTCATTTCCTTCGCGGAGAATGTAACCCCAAAAAAATAATGCGCCACCTTTCCCGCCGGCGTGAGAACCACAAACCCGGCGGGGTGCGCAAACTGTCTGAGGCCCGGATCATAGGCAAATCGAAATCCAATCTCGGAAGCCAGCTTTTGAATTGCCTTGTCCGGCGGTGGCGGATTCGCCGTTTGCGGCGAGGCCGTCGCAGCGACAAGAAAATGCCAGCCGCCTTGGGCACCGTCCCTGCCATAGTCACGCAAGTAGATTTTTTTCTTGGCGGCAGCCAGAGCCGGTTTTTCCCTGGGATCAATGCTGATAAAAATGACGTCAAATTGATTTCCCGCGGTCCATCGCAAATCTCGAAGGCCTTCGGTCATGCCATCCAAAATCAGGGTGCATAGCATCGGGCAGCGATAGTAGCCCAGAATTAAGATGATTGGCCGCTTCCCAAAATAATCTCCGAGGCGCACTTGTTTTCCTGTTTCGTCGCGAAACACCAAATCCGAAGCCACCTGAGAGCCGGGCTTTTGGTCAAATTTAATCTGCAACAATTGGGCGTCGGTCAGCGAGTTGGCGGCATTGCCGCGCGCCGCCCATAGGAAAAATGACATCAACAGGATCGAAGGAATGCGCAAGATTCCGTGGCCGCGTCGGCGGCGGAAGTTGCGCGAATATGTGAAACGGATTTTCATTTGTAATTGTGGATTTTCTGGACAAGTTGGAGCGGTGAGCCGTCGGTCCCGGAGACGCCGTTGGTCCTGAACGGCAGGCCCCGTTGCGCTATCAGGTCCAGGGCGCGATCAATGGGGATGTGGATGATGCCGTTGCTCCGATCTTCCCACCCATAGCTGTTGAGTTTTTGCTCCTGGGCGGCGTAAAGCGCCAGCCGTTCGGCGTGGTCGTCGTCAATCTCGAGATGCGGCGCCGGGAAGCGTTCGAGGGGTTTTAGATTGGGGGCAATGATAATTCCCAGCGGCGGCATCCATTGCATGGCCCGCGTCCGGGCCAGGAGGTGGAGGGTCAAGGCGCAGGCGCCGATGCTAAACCAGACCAGAAAGAACGACGCGCCGGCGATAAACAAAGGATTGCGAAGGCTTTTGTCACTGACTTCATGTTTGCGCGCCAGTGATTCGGACGAAACAGGAAATGTTTCCGGGTCATTTTGCATGCGCAATCTCCGGCATCAACACTTCCGCGCGAGGATCATTTAACGCCAACAACGGATGGCGTTTAAAGTTCCCTGCGAAGATTGCCAGCCATAATCCGCCGATGCCGAACCACGCGGCAAAGTCCGTCCAATGGATTTCAATGTTCGAATAGAAAGCCGGCGCGACGACCCAAAACATTTCAACGGCATGGATGGCGAACACAAAAAGGGCGACGATAGCCAGAAGGCGCACATGCGTCTTGACCCCGCGAAAGAGCAATACAATAAACGGCAAAAAAAAGTGGAACAAGGCGATCAGGCCGACAAGCCACACCCAGCCATTGGCGATGCGGTGAAGATACCAACTGATTTCGTGCGGCAGATTTGCCGAATAGATCAGCAAAACCTGCGAGAACGCTACATACGTCCAAAATAACGTGAATGCCAGCAGAAGGCTCCCCAGGTCTTGAAATGGTTTGTTTCCAAAGCCGCTGAATGGAATGTCGTTTCGGAACCAGGCCAGAACGATGATGACGAACGTCGTCGAAATCAGCAACTGGCCGGCCAGCAGGATGACTGGAAAAATGGTAGAAGACCAATCGGGCTCGACGGTCATGGCCCAATCCACATACGCGAACGAGGCCGTCAATGGAACGGCCATCACGCACGGCCCGCTGAGCTTGCGCATTTTAATGGTGGGCGCCGGATAACTGCGCGAATCCTGTTGAAGCGACCAGCGGCGCAAGCGCCAGCCGATCAATGTCCAAAATGTCAAAAAAACCGCTGACCGAACAATAAATAGCACGGGGTTCTCGTAGGCTGCGCGCTGGCGGAGGATTTTGTCAATCAAAAGCATTCCCGGCCTGGCCCAGGGATAAAGTTCACGCAGGCCAAAGAAGATGGGCACGACCAAAAGCGCCATGAGCGGGAGGGTCATGTAGCCGGCTTCCACGATTCGACGCGCTGGAAATCCCCATTTTCCACCGGTTAAATAATGAATCATTCCCAGATAAAGGCAGCCCAGGGACAGGCTTGTCCAAAACGCAAAGGAGAACAAATACGAAATAAAGAAAGGTCCCCGGCCAAACACATAGCCGATGCAACATAAGGCAAGTCCCAAAAGCCCCGACAGGAGACCCGCGCCCCTGAGCCGGTTTAATTTGAGGATGACTTCATTCATTTCTTTTTCTCCAATTGCGCCAGTTCATTGGTCGGCGCGTCGGCGAGGGTCGCATGCGCGCTCAATTGAAGGGCGCGAATGTACGCCGCAATGGCCCAACGATCTCGAGGCGTAACGCGACTGGCGTAGGAATACATCACACCATAGCCCCGCGTCATTACGTCGAAGAAGTGCCCCACGGGGGCGTCACGCAAACGCTGAATGTCATACGAGGGCGGCGCCGGGAATCCGCGTTCCACAACAATGCCGTTTCCATCTCCAGCCTCGCCATGGCAGGGAACGCAATCTATTTCAAAGCTGTCGCGCCCGCGATTGAGTACGGCGCGCGTCACCGGAAACGGAAACGTCGTTACCAGGTTCGTGCCAATCATCCCGGTATAAAATGCCTCATCCCCCTCTAAATCGCCGCGCGCAACCGTGTGAGGGGGTATCGGACGGGCCGCCGCGTCGTCCGCAAAGAAATCGCTGGGTCCCATCGGGCTGGACTTGGGCTGCTCAAACATGTCTTGCCGGCAACCGGTCCAGGCCAAAAGCACGAAACCCATGAAAATGGCAACGAGCGCTTTCTTCATTTCAACGGAACCTCCGCAATCAATTCCGGACGGAGCATTTCCAAAAACCGCCGGGTTTCCTTTAGGTCAAATTTCGGGTCTTCAGCCTGGATACACAAGAAAAACTTGTCGCTGGAAGCGCGGTCGAATTGCGGAACGTTGAATAGCGGATGATGAGGCTGCGGCAACCTGTTCAAGGCGAGCATGCCGACAATAGCGCCAAATGCGGCTGACAGGATGGTGAGTTCAAATGTAATGGGAATAAAAGGAGGCCAGCTATTGAGCGGCCGTCCCCCGATGTTCAAGGGATAACTATAAGCCATGGCGAACCATTGCAAAAAATATCCGCCGAGGCAGCCGCCAGCGCCGCAAAAGAGGACGATCACAGGAATCGCCGTTTTTCTTCGGCCCAGCGCTTCCGCCAGTCCCTCCACCGGAAACGGCGCGAAGGCGTCCATTTTGCGATAACCGCGATCAAAAGCGGCCCGCGTGGCACAAAGGACCTCCTGGTCGCTGCCAAATTCAGCTATTAAGCCGTAAATGTTTCCATTGGCGTTCATGACTGTCGGGCGGCGTGTTCGCGCGTTTCAGACATGGCGATGAGCGGCAAGAAACGCACGAATAGCACAATTAGGGTGATAAACAAGCCCACGCTTCCAAACATGGTGCTCCAGTCCCAAACCGTCGGCCGATAAATTCGCCAAAGAGAGGGGGTGAAACCGTGGGTCAGGCTGGTGACAATGATAAGGAAATGGTCCAGCCACATCCCCAAATTGGCCGAGAGCGCGACAAAGAACAGGGCCACAGGATTGAGCCGCACGCGCCGCGACCAAAGCGCCTGTGGCACGAGAATATTGATGACGATTAGCGCCCAAAAGAACCAGCCATACGCGCCAAAGGCGCGATCGGCCATGGTGGATTCCTCAAAAATGTCGCCGCTGAACCACGCCATGAATTCCTCAATGATGTAGCTGTAAGCGACCATGCTTCCGAGGACGAGCATGACGTTGCCGATGTTATTTAAATGCCGCGGAGTAATGATGTTTTGCAGCCCGTAAAGCCGGCGAATGGGAAGTAGAATATTCAGCATCATCGCAAAGCCGGAATAAATCGCTCCAGCCACGAAATAGGGAGGGATAATGGTCTCATGCCAGCCAGGCACCATCGCGACAGCGAAGTCCATTCCGACCACGCTGTGGACCGACAATACCAGCGGCGTGGCGATGCCCGCCAAAAGCAGATACGCCATCTGATGCCGTTGCCAATGGACCGCTGAATTCCGCCAGCCTAAAGCCAGAAATCCATAAAATAAGCGCTTCCCGCGCGTGGTGGCGCGGTCGCGGATCGTCGCCAGGTCGGGAATCAGGCCGCAATACCAAAAAATAAGCGATACGGTAAAATACGTTCCCACAGCGAAACAATCCCATACCAGCGGGCTTCGAAATTGGGGCCACAAATCCATCGTGTCCGGATACGGGAAAATCCAATAGAAGACCCAAGGCCGGCCCATGTGTATCAAGGGAAATATTCCCGCGCATGAAATGGCGCACAGAGTCATCGTTTCGGTGAAGCGGTTGATGGCCGTCCGCCATTTTTGGTGCAAAAGCAGGAGGATCGCGGAAATAAAGGTTCCGGCATGGCCGATGCCGACCCACCAGACAAAGTTGACGATTGCAAATCCCCAGGCAATGGGAATGCTGATGCCCCAAATGCCGACGCCGCGGTACAACAACCACCCGATCGAAGCAAAAAGCATCATCAGGAATGCGAACGCAACCACCGCGGTGATGTACCAGGCAATGGGCTGCCGCAGCCGCGGTTTTAGAACAATCGAGCCAATGGTTTCGGTCACCGATTCCAGGCTTTCCCCCGGCGCGAGCAAACGTGAGGGATATCCCAGAGGCGTTTTTTGTTCCAA